>JALWRJ010000247.1 GCA_026994125.1 Cyclobacteriaceae bacterium
CGATCTATAGGTTCTTTTACCTTCTTTTCTAACATCTTCGGGAATCATCTCCTCGTTTATGGATAAGAACCAGCGAACCCGGGCATTTTCAAGTTCTAAGTAGCCTGCTGCTCTATCGTGAGTATGAATGTTTACCACATTGGACTTAACCGAGCCAAAAATCCAAATCAACATGTCGTAAAAATGGACGCCAATATTTGTAGCAATCCCACCTGATTTTTCTATATTACCTTTCCAGGAAGTAAAATACCAATGCCCTCTGGAGGTAAGATAGGTTAAATCAATATCATACACTTTATTTTTAGGGCCTTTATCTATCTTATGTTTTAAAGCGATAATGGATGGATGCAACCTTAATTGCAAAATATTATAGATACTATTCCCACTTTCTTCTTCAATTTTTTGCAAAGCATCTAAGTTCCATGGGTTTAAAACAAGTGGTTTTTCACAAATGGCATCCGAGCTATGCCTTAGTGCAAATCTTATATGCGAATCGTGGAGGTAATTGGGCGAACATATGCTTACATAGTCTAAATCAATGCCTTTTCGTACCAGTTTATCAATATGCCTGTCTAGTCGTTCAAACTCAACAAAAAAATCAGCACTAGGGAAATAGCTATCTATTACCCCCACACTGTCAAACGGATCGAAAGCTGCCAAGAGGTTATTTCCTGTTTCTTTAATTGCCTTCATATGCCTGGGAGCCACATAACCAGCAGCTCCCATTAACGCGAAATTCTTCATTTTTTACAGTTTAAATCAGATACCTTTTCTATAAAAATATGTTATTAAAAGGATACTTAGTTAATAATCTTACTCACTTCCCCTTTAAGGAGTTTGTAATCTTCATTGCTTTCGGGGCAGGTTGCCAGGCCTTTGTTATTAAATTTTAATCGATGACCATATTCACTCATCCAGCCTATTTGCTTGCCCGGGTTGCCCACAATTAAGGCATAGGGCTTAACATTTTTTGTTACAACAGTACCCGCTCCAATAAAGGCATATTGCCCAATGTTGTTACCACAAACAATGGTGGCGTTGGCTCCTATAGAAGCACCTTTTTTAACCAATGTTGTTTCGTACTTACCCCTTCGATTAACGGCACTTCTAGGATTAGTAACGTTGGTAAATACCATTGAAGGCCCAAGAAATACATCGTTCTCGCAAATTACGCCCGAATAAATAGATACATTGTTTTGGACTTTAACATTATCGCCCAAAACAACTTTTGGGCTAACAACCACATTTTGACCAATATTGCAATTTGCCCCTATGGTGCAATGCTCCATAATATGCGAAAAATGCCAAATTTTAGTACCAGCCCCAATGCTAACCGGGGAATCAATAACAGCAGTTTCATGGGCAAAATATTCCATTATATATTATTTTGAGAAAAAATCGGAGATTAAATTACAAATTAACTTTTGGTGGGTTTCCGGTAAATCGGGGTGTATTGGTAAAGAAATAACCGATTGTGATAAAGATTCGGTAATCTTTAAATCTATGGAATCTTCTTTAAAATAAGCTGCCTGCTGGTGTATGGGCACCGGATAGTATATCATGGTGGGCACTTCTTTTTGTAATAAAAATTCTTTTAAATCGTTTCTTTTAGCCTTTGGAACTTTTATGGTATATTGATGAAATACATGCTCGGAATAGCCAACCCTTTTAGGTAAAGTAACCTCTTCAATATGCTTTAATAGGTTATCATAAACCTCCGCTTTTTGTTTTCTTTGTTTATTAAACTCATCTAAATATTTTAGCTTAACCCCTAAAATTGCTGCCTGCAAGGCATCTAACCTGGAATTTATTCCTACTCGGTTGCTAAAATACTTTTTACTTTGCCCATGATTGGCAATTTGTTTACATGCCAGGGCAAGGTTTTCATCGTTGGTAAAAATGGCTCCTCCATCGCCATAGGCTCCCAAGTTTTTAGAAGGGAAAAAAGAGGTTGTACCAATATGGCCAATAGTCCCGGATTTTAGTTTTCTTCCATCCTCAAAGAAGTAATCGGAGCCAATAGATTGGGCAGCATCTTCAATCACTTTTAAGTTATACTCTTTTGCTAATTGAATAATGGCTTGCATATCAGCATTTTGTCCGTATAAATGAACAGGAAGTATAGCAACTGTTTTAGTGCTAATTTTAGCTTTAATTTTGTTAATATCGATGGTAAAGCTATCAGGGTCAACATCCACAAAAACAGGTGTTAATCCTAAAAGAGCAATAGTTTCAGCAGTTGCTACAAAAGTAAACGAGGGTACAATAACTTCGCTACCGGGCTTAAAATCAAGCGCCATTAAGGCAATTTGAAGGGCATCAGTTCCGTTACCACACGGTATAACATATTTTACCTTATTATATACTTCCAGATTGGAAGCCAATTCGGATACCGTTTTTCCTCCGATAAACTGCTGGGAATCTATTACTGATTGTATGGCACCATCAATCTCGGTTTTTAACCGATTGTACTGACTACCCAAATCAACCATTTTAATGTTCATGTCCTGTTTTCTTATTCAGGCTAATTATGCATCCTCATAATACCCGCCCCCATTTTTCTTTCTACCATAGCCATAGCCATAGCCGTAACCGTAACCGTAACCATAGCCATAACCGTAACCATAACCCGGTCCAAATTTATAAATGTCATTAAATACTAAGCTAATGTTTGTAAGTTTTCCCTGGTCAAGGTGGTGCTGTAGCGAAATCATTGCTTCTTTAGGTGTGTAATTTTGACGGGCTATAAAAAGCGTATAATCTACTAAAGGAGCCACCTCCAATGCATCGGCCACTACACCAATAGGGGGAGTATCTATTAAAATAACATCAAATTTAGTTTTCAGTTTTTCAATGAGGGCAGTAAACTCTCCTCTTAAAAGCAGCTCCCCCGGGTTTGGAGGAATTGGGCCACTAGTAATAATCGAAAGATTATCCACGCTGGTGGGTTGTACTATTTCGTCCCATTTAGCATTCCCGGAAAGGTAATTACTTAACCCAAAATTGTTTTCTAATTTCAATTCCTGATACAACCGGGGTTTCCTCATATCAGCTCCTAAGATTAGAGTTTTCCTGCCAGAAAGTGCAATAATATTGGCCAGGTTAAGCGCTGTAAATGATTTTCCTTCCCCACTTATTGAGGAAGTTATCATCATCACGAACTGTTCTTTTTTTATAAAATAGTTTAAGTTAGAGCGTAACGACCGGAAAGCTTCAGCCATAGCCGATTTAGGTTTATTGCTCACCACCATTCTTTCGGTATCGCTATTATGGCCTATTACCCCAATAATTGGAATAGACGTTACCTGGTCAATATCTTCACGCGATTGCACTTTTGTATTTAACAACTCGGAAAGTACAAAAACCGCAAAAGGCAAACTCAATCCCAAAAAGAGTGCAAACAGATAATTCTGTTTAGTTTTAGGAGCTATTAGCCCACCATCCTGACCGGGATTGTTTACAATTACAATATCTGATGTTGTAGAAGCCTCTGAAATAGCTGCTTCGGTTCGTTTTTGGGTTAAAAACACATATAAATTTTCACCTAAATGATAGCTCCGCTCTATAGTTACCCTCCTCCGTTCTTCTCCCGGCAAATTATTCAGTTCACGTTCGAACAATGCTAACTGTATCTTAATTTGATCCTTCCTAATTTGATCTGTTTGTTTTAAATTAGTAACACTTTCCAATATAGCTGAACGTAAATCTTCAATTTGGTTAATTAATTTATCTTTCAGAGGGTTTTGCTCATAGTTCTTGTTTTCCAGGGCACGAGCCTGTAGTTGTAATTCGGCCATTTGTCTGATTAGTCCTAACAGTACGGGGTCATTAATACCAACGGCTGACGGTAACACAATTTGGTTTTGAATATTTTCATTGTTTAGGTATTCTGTTAAATATTTATAGTAATTATCTTTTACTAAATATTCTGAATTATATTTTTCTAACTCATCAATCTTTAACAGTAACCTTTGAGCTTCCTTACCCAAATCTATCTTCGAGTTCTCATCTTTAAACCTCTCAAGTTGCATTTCAACCAGCAAGAGCGAATCGGCTATATACGAAAGTTGCTGATCGATAAAATTCTTTGAATTAGTGGCGGCTTCCTTTTTCCCATTTAAATCGTGAAGTGTGTAAATTTCAATTAGCTTTTCTAAAAAATCGATCTCCTTTTCAACCAACCCTCCATTTATGCTGAGGTTTACCACCGAAGCACCTTCTTCTGCCCACTCCACTTTTAATCTTGAAGAGTAGGATTTTGCCAACTTATATCCATCTTTAAAATCTAAAATATAGGATTCATTAAAATACTTTTCCAGGTCTCCTATTTTGGATATTGATATATTAAAACCATTTATTGCAAGAGGGACATCAAACTTGCCTTGGTATATATCCAAAGGTTTTGTATTTATTGTGTCCTCTTCTTGTTCAAACCTTGGCACCAGCGTATAACGCAAATCATCAAGTATAACAAAATCGAATGAGCCCAATAGGTACTCATTAGCTCTCTTGTTACCCAAAACCCTCATGGGCAATTTTTTATAAAGTTCCGTGGTCTTAATATTGCCTTCCTGGTAAATAACTGTTGTAAACCCTAGGGAATCAACAACTTGCTGAATAAGGGGGAATGACTTAATTATATAAGGTTCGTTTAAAAAATTACGATAGGCATTTACCAAAGGGTTGTTGTACAGCAATTCTGCAGTTTGCCCGGCTTCTTCACTTTCTTTTATAATAATAGAAGCCGATATGGAATACGTTTTAGCTGCGTATCTATTGTAAATAAAAGCTATTACCAAGGCTGTTACTACCGATAGTAAAACAACATACCAATAACGAAGTATGCGGTACCATACCCGCTTATAATTAATTAGTGGATATTCTTCCTGAAGTTGAAAATTTACAGGAGCGGCCTCAGAAGAAAGTTTTAACTGCTCCATTTTAATTTTTATATTGTATCAACATAGTTTACTTAATTAAATTTAACACGAGTATTAACAACGATACCGAGCTAATTACTAGTGCCAAATTCTTACCAAAATAAATTTGGTAGGGGCGTTGTTTTAGTGGGGGTACTACAATAACATCATTTTGATTCATGTAGTAATAAGGTGAGTTAACGAAATCTTCTTCTAATAAATTTAGGTAATACACCTCAGCCTTTCCCTCCCCTTGGCGAATTACTTTTATGTTACTCTTATCGGCATAATCGGTCAATCCGCCCGCCAGCCCAATAGCCTCCAACAATGTTATTCTGTTGTTTAATGAATTAATAGTTCCTTCTTTTTTTACTTCGCCCAACAAGGTAAATCTAAAGTTTAATAGCCTAATCTCTATTACCGGGCTCTCCAGATACTGATTGGCCACTTCTAATATTTTATTTTGTGCATCAAACACCGTTAATCCGCTTATTCTCACTTTACCTACTACCGGAAATTCCACCTCCCCGTTTTCATCGATTAAATACCCATTTACCAAGGCTGCAGCTCCATTTTGAAATTGGTTAAAATTATTACCATTTCCTTCTTTAATGGTAAAAAAGTTAAACTCTTCGGGTGTTAAGCTATAAAACTTAACTGAAATTATGTCCTCGGGTTGAAGTTTATACTCAAAATCGCTTAGGTTGTATGTCCGTAAAACACTGTCTTTGGCAATGGCATCCGACTTAACATTCACATCCTTATTTTGAAGATATTGGTATTTTTTATTCACTACACAACTCGAAAAAATAAAGATGGATATTAAAATGATTACTACTTGCTTCATAATATTGCAGCTAATCTATTATACCTTAAAAGTTAATCCTAATTTTAAGCGGATTAATATAATCACAGCTTCGCCTCCTCAGTCACACATAGGCTGAGTAAGCGTAAAGTCAAAAATAGGCTGAATTACCTCTTAATCAAATCAAAATCAACAAATAAGACACAGCCGTTTAAAGAAAACACACAACTTATTAATACTATTCTTAACTAAGTAACTCGTTACAAAG
>JALWRJ010000248.1 GCA_026994125.1 Cyclobacteriaceae bacterium
CTATAAACAGCAAAATCCAAATTGTTTTTTTCGGCATAAAATTAAAATTGCTAAAAAGTTAAGAATTTCAATTAAAATTTAATAATTTCAAGCATTGAAATAAGAAACGGCAAACAGCAATTATTAGTTGTGATTTTTTATAATATTCTAAGAAATATGACCTATATCAGTTTTTATAGATATTATAGCAAGTATTTTTGCCACTTCTACTTAAAATAACTTTAATAGTAAGACTTATGAGCATCGAAAAGTTTAGTTATGACAACAAGATTGTAAAGTATTTTATAATAGCCACCGTAGTATTTGGAGTGGTGGGTATGCTGGTTGGGCTAACCATTGCCACACAAATTTTTTACCCGGCTGCCAACTTTGATATTCCATGGCTAACCTTTGGGCGGTTAAGGCCATTGCATACCAATGCCATTATTTTTGCCTTTGTGGGCAACGCCATGTTTGCAGGGGTGTACTACTCTATGCAGCGCTTGCTAAAAACCCGTATGTTTAGCGATTTGCTAAGCAAAATACACTTTTGGGGTTGGCAACTTATAATAGCAGCTGCGGCTATAACCTTACCTTTAGGTTATACCACTTCAAAAGAATATGCCGAGTTAGAATGGCCTATTGATATAGCCATTACCCTAATTTGGGTGGTGTTTGGTATTAACATGATTGGTACCATACTAAAACGCAGGGAGCGCCACATGTATGTAGCTATTTGGTTTTATATAGCCACTTTTGTTACCGTAGCCGTGCTTCATGTAGTAAACTCATTAGAACTGCCGGTACTTATGTTTAAAAGCTATTCTATTTATGCCGGTGTGCAGGATGCTTTGGTGCAATGGTGGTATGGGCATAATGCTGTGGCATTTTTCTTAACCACGCCTTTTTTGGGTATTATGTATTATTATTTGCCCAAAGCAGCTAACCGGCCGGTGTTCTCATATAAACTTTCAATCATTCACTTTTGGTCGCTCATCTTTATTTATATATGGGCAGGTCCTCACCATTTATTATATACATCTTTACCCAATTGGGCACAATCGTTAGGTACGGTCTTTTCACTTATGCTTATTGCTCCTTCGTGGGGAGGTATGCTAAATGGACTTATGACTTTACGAGGTGCCTGGGACAGAGTGCGTGAAGACCCGGTGCTTAAATTTATGGTGGTGGCGGTTACAGCCTATGGTATGTCCACCTTTGAAGGTCCTATGCTTTCGCTTAAAAACCTTAATGCCATTACCCACTTTACCGATTGGATTATTGCCCACGTGCACATTGGGGGCTTAGGTTGGAATGGGTTTATGATTTTTGGTATGCTGTATTGGTTAATACCACGTATGTGGGGCACTAAACTATACTCTGTTAAAAATGCAAACCTGCATTTTTGGCTGGGCACCTTAGGTATAATTGTGTACGCCCTGCCTCTTTACTGGGGAGGGGTTGTACAAAGTTTAATGTGGAAACAATTTACACCCGATGGCTTTTTGCAATATGCTAATTTCCTGGAAACAGTTACTAAAATTATACCGTTTTATATGCTAAGGCTAACCGGAGGGTTATTGTATTTTACCGGGGTTATTATTATGATTTTTAACCTCATAAAAACAGCTAAATCGGGTTCGTTTATTGCCAATGAAGAAGCCGAGGCTCCTGCCCTTGAAAAAGTGGCTGTTCAAGGAGGATCATTCCATGCTACCTTAGAGCGTAAACCCGTACAGTTTACCATTTTAGCTTTTGTAGCTATTTTGATTGGCGGTATTTTTGAAATTGTACCTACGTATATGGTTAAATCAAATATACCCACCATAGCTAGTGTAAAACCTTATACCCCATTAGAATTGCAAGGGCGCGATATTTACATTCGCGAAGGTTGTGTAGGTTGCCATTCACAAATGATTAGGCCATTCCGAAGCGAAACAGCACGTTATGGCGAATACTCCAAGGCAGGTGAGTATGTGTACGACCACCCTTTCTTGTGGGGTTCTAAACGAACCGGACCCGACTTGCATCGCGAAGGCATAGGCAACAAAAACGGCAAGCCCAATTCGTGGCATTATTCGCATATGCTCGATCCTCGCAGAACCTCTAACGGATCTATTATGCCACGCTACCCCTGGTTACACAAAAACACCCTCGATATTAGCACTACCGCTGCTAAAATTGAGGCCATGCAGGCACTGGGTGTGCCTTACCCCGAAGGTTATGCAGCCAAGGCCAATGACGACCTTAAAAAACAGGCCGAAGAAATTGCAAATGACCTAAACAAACAAGAAGATATAGATACCAGCAGCGATAAAGAAATTATTGCGCTAATTGCATACCTTCAACGATTAGGAACTGATATTAACACAGATAAATAAAAATACTATGTTTAAGCATTATTTTGAAGGAGCCGAACATATAGCCGTAGGGCCTGTTATCTCGTTAGTTATCTTCTTTGTGTTTTTTCTTGTCCTTTTACTTTGGGTAGTTAAGGCAGATAAAGGTTTTATAAAAAAAATGAGAGAGCTTCCGCTGGATGATGCCTCAGTAGAGCCTCAACAATTAAATGAAAAACAGTAAACAGATGAAAATACAGAATATATTAAATTTTGCACGTAAAAATGCGTATTGGGCAATTACATTCGTGCTGTTGCTTACAGCTGTAAGCGGCCAGGCTCAAGGTAGTTCCGATAATTCAACTGCCATGATGTTTGTGGTAAGTATGGTAGCGGTGGTAGCCGTAATTGTACTTTTGGTTGCTATTTACGCATTGCAAGTTATTAAAAAGCTCGAACAAATTCAGCCGCCTGCCTCCGGGCAGGAGCAAAGCTTGTGGCAACGATTTTTAGAAGTAGTAAACGATAGGGCTCCGGTAGAAAAAGAAGCCGATATTATGCTCGACCACAACTACGATGGCATCCGTGAGCTTGACAATCATTTGCCCCCTTGGTGGAAATGGCTGTTTTATGTAACTATTATTTTTGGAGTTGTTTATTTAGTGGGGCATCATATGTTTAATTGGTTTCCTTTGCAAGAGCAGGAGTATGCCATGGAAATGGAAGAAGCGAAGGCATCTATGGCTAATAGCGGGGAGGCCGATGTAGAAGAAATTGACCCGGCTAGTTTAACTTACGAAGCTAATGCTGAGTTTATAGCGGCCGGAAAAACAGTTTTTGAGCGCAACTGTGTTACTTGCCATGGTACAAATGGGCAGGGTGGTGCAGGCCCTAATTTAACCGATGATTATTGGTTGCACGGAGGAGGCATTCAAAATGTTTTTCACACCGTAACTAATGGAGTCCCCAATACGGCTATGATTTCCTGGAAGGCAATGCTTTCGCCAACCGATATTCGTAATGTTGCCAATTATGTTTTATCTATTCATGGCACTAACCCTGCCAATGCCAAAGGGCCAGAAGGTAAACTTTGGAAAGAGGGTGAAACAAATGATGAAGAACCAGTTAAAGAAGCCACTACCGAAGAGCCTGCTACTACCGAAGAAGCTGTAGCTGATACAGAAGGTAATACCGATGGGAAAAACATTTTTGAAACTACCTGTGCTGCCTGCCACCAACCCGATGGGGGTGGTGTAATGGGGCTTGGGCCTAACCTTACAGATAAGTATTGGAAAAGTGGCGATGGAACGAAAAAGGCTGTGCATAAGATAGTTACTGAAGGTGTACCGGGCACAGCCATGGTGGCTTGGAGTGCTTCGTTAAGCGATGAGCAAATTAATGCAGTGGTAGATTATGTTATGTCTTTACAAGGTACAACCCCGGCTAACCCCAAAGAACCTGAAGGTAAGTTATATGAATAAAATCCAAAAAAGTGGAAAATTTTTATGAGTACGATGAACAGTTTCGTGATAGCATAGGAACTGTTGATAAAGAAGGGAAGAGGCTTTGGGTTTACCCCAAAAAACCTAAAGGAAAATTTTACACTCAACGGGGTATAGTTGCAACAATTTTACTAGGGCTGCTTTTTAGCGGCCCTTTTATTAAAATTGGCGGCCAGCCTTTGCTTTTGTTTAATATTTTCGAGCGTAAGTTCGTGCTGTTTGGCATCCCTTTTTGGCCACAAGATTTTTACCTTTTTGGACTGGCCATGATTACCTTTTTTGTTTTTATTATTTTGTTTACCGTAGTATTTGGCAGGGTATGGTGTGGCTGGGCTTGCCCGCAAACCATTTTTATGGAGATGGTTTTTCGAAAAATAGAATATTGGATAGATGGCGATGCACGACAACAACGCAAACTGGCCGAGGCGCCCTGGAACGGGATAAAAATTTGGAAGCGAACCCTTAAGTATGGTATTTTTTTAGCAATCTCCATTATTATATCGCATACCATGATGGCTTACTTAATTGGTATTGATCAGGTAAAGGAAATAGTGTCTTCTTCTCCGTTTGACCACTGGAGTGGCTTTTTGGGTATGGTGTTTTTTACCGGAGTGTTTTTTTGGGTGTTTGCCTATTTTAGAGAGCAGGCCTGTATTGCTGTATGCCCCTATGGCCGGTTGCAAGGGGTGCTAATGAATAAGGACTCCATGGCCGTTACCTATGATTTTAATAGAGGAGAACCCAGAGGAAAAATAAAAAAAGGAGAGGTGCAGGCCGATAAAGGCGATTGCATCGACTGCAAACTATGTGTACACGTTTGTCCTACCGGTATAGATATTCGAAACGGCTCCCAACTCGAATGTGTAAATTGCACCGCTTGTATGGATGTGTGCGATGAGGTGATGACCAAAATAGATAAGCCTAAAGGGCTTATTCGAATAGCTTCTTATACCAATATTGTAGAAGGCACCAAACGAATTTTTACCCCACGAGTAATTGGTTATACTATTGTATTGGCGGCTTTAATGGTTGGCTTAACAACCTTGCTTACCAGGCGTTCAGAAATTGATGCTACGGCTCTTCGCGTACCCGGTCAATTGTACCAAAAACTGCCCGATAACAAAATTCAAAACTTAATTAATATTTTGTTTATTAACAAAAGCTTTGAACCCGTTGAGCTAGAAGTAAAAATTAGAGATTTCCCCGATGCGGAAATACTACAGGTAGGCAAACCCCAAATTAAGCTTCAACCTAACAGCACCTTTGAAACCGTGTTTTATGTTCGGGTGCCGCTTAATAAATTGCATACATCTAAAATGCCCATTCGTATTGATGTATATAAAGATGGCAAATTGGTTACCAGTACCAAAACAAACTTTATAGGCCCTTTAAATATCAAATAATATGAACTGGGGAAAAGGTATTTTTTTATTTTACTCGCTTTTTGTGGTGGCTTTGTTGGGGGTAGTGTATTTTTCGTTTACCCAGGATGTAAACCTGGTGGCTGATGATTACTACCAACAAGAAATTGATTACGAAAACCAGATTAACCGTATGCGTAACACCAGTGCATTGGCACAAAAACCAGCGTTAGAGCTTGCCGGAGATTTTGTAAAGCTAACGTTTCCACCCAATAGTTCTCCATCTGGTTATATTTTATTTTTTCATCCTGCGCAGGCATCGCAAGATAGAAAAGTGGCGATTGCATTAGACAGCCATCACACACAGCAAATCGATTTTTCATCTCAAAAACCTGGTAAATGGATTGCCAAACTCTTTTGGAAAGATAAAGATAAAGAGTATTACCAGGAATTTATATTACTAAAATAAACATCATGTATTGGAGTGGGTTACTCATGGGCTTCTTTGGAAGTTTTCACTGTGTGGGCATGTGTGGCCCCATTGTATTGGCTTTGCCTAAGCGAGGAGTTCGTTACCAGTTGTTATATAATTCAGGTAGAACCATTACCTACATGTTATTAGGATTTGGTGTAGGGCTGGTTGGCCAGGGAGCAGCCTTTGCCGGGCTCCAACAATATTTATCTGTTGGGGTAGGCTTGGCTATGTTGTTGGTGGTGCTGTTTACCAAATACAAACATTTTGATTTACCGGTAACCGGTTTTTTAGGCAGGTTGTACCAATGGGTTAAAGGTAAAT
>JALWRJ010000249.1 GCA_026994125.1 Cyclobacteriaceae bacterium
GTGTCTTCTTCGTTAGGCATTATCATCCACCATACATTAAGTCCCGATAAAAAATACGAAAGCGGGTGGTTAGGAAACCTAAACCGGAGCTCACGGTAAAGGACTTCCGATTCCTCAAAATCGAAAGTATACATGGCATTGATGGCTGCTGTGGCATCAATTTGCACTCGCAAATCCGATAATAAAAGCTTAGTGCTATCGGCCGGGCTGTAGGCCTGTGTGCAAATAGACAGCAGCAGCCCGGCTAAAACTAGAGATATACGCATACGTCAAAAATATTCATTTTATCCTTATTAACCGCATATATTAAATATAGGTTGCAAAGGCTGGTTTAGCCTGCCTATGGCCATACCAATAATACCCGCATTTTACCCCATAAACAACTAAATAGCCGGGCTACATAACAAGTATTTTAATAACTTTTAGCAGTAGTTAACTTGCCAATAATTATGCTACAACAGTTTTTTAAATACCTCTTAAAACAACCAGCCCTGGGTTTGTTTTTGCTATTATGTGGTTTGGCTGCCCTTATTTTATGGGCGCGCATTCAGTGGGTCGAAAACGAAACCATTGCCTTTCAGATAATGCAGGAGCAAGGCCGTTTTGGATTTTTTAAGTTATTAAATGGCCTTAAATATTTTGCTGTTCCTTTGGGTTACGCTTTTAAGTTAACGATAGTCGCTTTTATTTTATGGACGGGCGCCTTTATGTTTGGCTATAAAATAAGCTTTGCTCAAATGTGGAAAGTTGCATTGGTGGGAGAGTATGTTTTTTTAGTAGCCGAATTTTTAAAACTGGTGTGGCTTATGGTTTCACCCACCGATTTAACCCTTTTGGATATCCAAGCCTTTTACCCGCTTTCACTCATGAATGTATTCGATATTTATATTATACCTCAAAATTGGGTGTACCCGTTGCAATCGCTTAATATTTTTGAACCCCTCAATTGGTTGGTACTGGTGTATGGCATTCATTTTACAGCACAAAAAAAATTAAATTATGCGTATGCCATTGTTTTTACCACCTATGTGCCGGCCTTTTTAAGCTGGCTGGTCTATTATAGTATCGTCTATCATTAAAATAGGGGTTAAAAAATGTTAATTCATTAAAAAATTGGCAAAGGTTAGCAAGAGTTTTGATAATTTCGCCCTTGCACTTTTAGCAGCTATGCAAAACCCATTAAAAAAAGCGTAATGAATTACAACAAAGTAAACAATGGTATCGGTTGGATTGTTTTTATAATTGCCACCGCCACGTACTCTTTAACCGTAGAACCTACGGCTAGTTTTTGGGATGTAGGCGAGTTTATTGCGGTTTCGTACAAGCTAATGGTACCACACCCACCCGGAGCACCTTTATTTTTATTGATGGGGCGTATGATTTCGTTTTTAAGTATGGGCGATACCCAAATGGTAGCTTTTTGGGTAAATATGCTTAGTGCCATTGCCAGTGGGTTTACCATTTTGTTTATGTTTTGGAGCATTACCCTTATTGGGCAAAAAATACTTAAAGTTAAGGAAGCTGAAATTTCAACAGCCCAACTGTTTAGCTTAATGGGAGCCGGAGTGGTAGGCGCTTTAGCTTATACTTTTTCCGATACCTTTTGGTTTTCGGCTGTAGAAGGCGAAGTGTATGCCATGTCATCATTTTTAACCGCCTTTGTAGTGTGGGCTATGCTAAAATGGGAGCATATTGAAGACCCAAGCCGAGCCAATCGATGGATTATTTTAATAGCCTACATTTTTGGGCTTTCTATTGGGGTACACTTGCTTAACCTGGTAACCATCCCTGTGTTAGGATTAATTTATTACTTTAAAAAATACTCTACCGTTACCCAAAAAGGGGTAATTTATACCTTGCTTATTAGTGGAGCCATTATTATTTTAATTAACAACATTATCATCCCCGGCCTACCTTCGTTTGCCGGATCGCTCGAAGTATTTTTAGTAAACTCTTTAGGAATGCCTTTTGGTTCGGGTATTATTTTGGTTATTGTTGGTGTACTGGGAGGGCTTACTTATGGCATTATTTGGTCTAATAAACACCAAAAAGAACTTATAAATGTTAGCCTTATTAGCCTGGCTTTTATTTTAATAGGCTATTCTTCTTATACTATGGTGGTTATTCGTTCGGGGTTTAATCCACCCATTGACGAAAATAACCCGGAAGACATTATGAGTGTGGTATCGTATTTAAAACGCGAGCAATACGGCACCCGCCCCTTACTGTACGGGCGTTACTATACGGCCGAACTTATTGACCAGAAAAAGGGAGCTCCGGTTTATGTAAAAGGAAAAGATAAATACGAGATAGCCGATTATAAAATAGAGCAAGTGTACGACCCCAAGCAAATGACTATTTTGCCCCGTGTGTGGTCGGGTACCCATGCTAAATCGTACGAAGAAAAACTGGGTTTGCAGCCCGGGCAAGTACCCACTTTTGGTGATAACCTTAGGTTTATGTTTAACTACCAAATGGGCCACATGTACTGGCGCTATTTTATGTGGAATTTTAGTGGCCGGGCCAGCGATATACAAGATGCAACCTGGCTAGGCGTTACAGATGCCCTAAAACAAGTACCTGCAAGTATTGCAGCCAACAGGGGGCGTAACAAGTATTATATGTTGCCCTTGTTATTAGGCATAATTGGCCTGTTTTTTACCTATAAAAAAGCACCTCGGCAGTTTTTTATTTTGCTAACCTTGTTTTTCTTAACCGGGCTAGCCCTAATTTTATACTTAAATGCCCCGGCCAGCGAACCTCGTGAGCGCGATTATATCTATGTGGGTTCGTTTTACGCTTTTGCCTTTTTTATTGGCTTTGGAGTAATGGGGCTGGGTGCTTTTATGCAAAAATTGTTAGATGCTAAAAAGGCAGCGTTGGTAGCCGGAGTACTTTCGTTAGGTATTCCAGTGCTCATGGCCGCTCAAAATTGGGACGACCACGACCGTTCGAACCGGTATTTCTCGGTAGATTCAGCCAAGAATTTCCTGGCTTCGTGTGCACCCAATGCCATTTTGTTTACCGGGGGCGATAACGATACCTTTCCGCTTTGGTATGTGCAGGAAGTAGAGGGTTTTAGAACCGATGTGCGGGTGGTTGTGCTTAGCTATTTTAACACCGATTGGTACATCGACCAAATGACTCGCCAGGCCTATGAGTCGGCTCCTTTCCCGTTTTCGCTTACCAAAGAAAACTACCGCCAGGGAGGTGCCAACGATATGGTGGTGTACGACCCTAATTCCGGCTATAATGGCGCCATAAACTTAAAGCAATACCTTAAGTTTATTAAAAAAGGAGATAAGCGCCTGCAGTTTCAGTCAAGGTTTGGCGCTAATAGTATGATACCCACCAACGAAGTATTTTTAGATGTAGATACTACTGCCGTAAAAGCGATGGGCATAATCCCTAAAGATAAAGAACACCTGTTAACCAACCGTATGGTGTTTAAAATGAAGGGGAGCTACCTCGAGAAAAAGGATTTAATGATTTGGGATATTATTGCTACCAACAATTGGGAACGACCCATATACTTTAATAATACCTCTAAGCAAGGAATTCGTTTTGGCTTAGATAACTACCTGGTACAAGAAGGCAATGCCTACCGCTTATTGCCGGTGCAGGATTTAAACAGCCGTGGTACCATGGTGAATACCGATTTGATGTACGATAACCTAATGCACAATTTTTATTACCGGGAGTTAAATAACCCTAAAGTGTATTATAACGAGGACTACCGGAAATTTGTACTTAACCACCGGGTTAATTTTAATACCCTAACCCTGGCACTTCTTAAAGAAGGAAAAGAAGAAAAAGCACGTGAAGTGGCCCTTAAAAATTTAGAGTTAATGCCCGATGCCTCTTTGCCTTTTGATTATACTACTGCCACTACCATAGAATATTTATTTTTATTGGGTGAGAATGATAAAGCCAAAGAACTTGCCGTTATTTTGGGCGATAGAGCCGATGAAAAATTGGGGTATTATATAGATAATAACAGTAACTTAGGCTACGAACTACAAGCTAATTTGGTGGTATTACGCGAATTGTCGCAAACCCTGGGTAGGTATGGCGAACTGGAACTGGCCGAGAAATACGCCAAAGCATTGGATAGTCGCTACAAGAGTATCGCAAATTAAGGGCAACCCTATGATTCGGTTTTTAAGGGTTAAAGTTTAATGCACACATTTTTTTCTTCGGTAAAAAACCGGAGGGCTTCTTCTCCGCCTTCGCGGCCTATGCCGCTTTGTTTCATGCCGCCAAAAGGGGTACGTAAATCGCGCACCAGCCAACAATTTACCCAAACAATACCGGCTTTAAGGGCTCCGGCAACACGGTGGGCACGCTGTAAGTGTTGTGTCCAAACTGTAGCCGATAGCCCGTAGGGGGTGCTATTGGCCAGGGCAATCACTTCTTCTTCGGTGTTAAAGGGCTGTACCGTTACCACCGGGCCAAAAATTTCTTCCTGGTTGGTTCGGCAGTTTTCGTTTAAGTTGGTAATAATGGTAGGAGCTACAAAATACCCGTTTTTGCATCTTCCTTGTGGGTTAAGGGCATGCCCACCCGTAAGTACTTTGCCTCCTTCTAATTGAGCCAGGCTTATGTAATGCAATATTTTTTCCTGGTGTTGCTCGCTTACTACAGCTCCGGTCTTGGTGTTTTCATCCAGTGGGTCGCCTACATGCATGGCTTTTACTTTGGCCACAAAAGCTTCTAAAAACTTAGCGTAAATAGGCTGCTGTACATAAATGCGCGATCCACATAAGCAAATTTGCCCCTGGTTGGCAAAGGACGAACGTAAGGTAGTGGCCAGTGCATTTTCAAAATCGCAATCTTCAAAAATAATGTTGGGGTTTTTACCGCCCAGTTCCAACGATAATTTTTTAAACATAGGAGCGGCAATTCCAGCTATTTTTTTGCCGGTGGCCGTTCCTCCGGTAAACGAGATGGCCGGTATGGCCGGGTGGGCAACAATTGCTTCGCCTACGTTGGGGCCAAGCCCATGCACAATGTTGAGTACTCCTGCAGGGAAGCCGGCTTCCATACATAGCTTGCTTAGCAAAAAGGCCGTCATGGGAGTTACTTCCGAAGGCTTGGCTACTACGGCATTGCCACTAGCCAAAGCCGGAGCAATTTTCCAGGTAAATAAGTACAAAGGTAAGTTCCAGGGCGAAATACACCCGGCTATGCCTAAGGGTTCGCTTACGGTGTAGTTGATACCTTTGTCTTCCGAAATATGTGCCTTGGTGCTTTGGTTTATAATGGCCTTGGCGTAAAACCTAAAGTTAGCCGAAGCACGTGGAATATCCACTGTTCGAGCCAAGCTAATAGGCTTGCCATTATCAACGCTTTCGGCCTTTGCCAGCTCTTCCAGGTGGTTATCTATTAAATCGGCCAATTTCAATAATAGTTCGGAGCGAGTTTCTATGGATTGACCTGCCCAGCCCGGAGCTGCTTTTTGAGCTGCCTGTACTGCTAATTCCACATCTTGCGAATCCGAATCAGGAATATGGCTATAAACCTCACCGGTAGCTGGTTCAATATTATCCAGGTAGTTACCTGAGGCTGGTGGCACTAACCTGCCATCAATATAGTTTAAAATTTTTACCATGTTATGTAGTAGTTATAAACACCCCGTTCGCCCTCCATCTACGGGTACGTTAATTCCATTGATATAGGCAGCTGCCGGAGTGGCCAAAAAAGCAATGGCAGCTCCCACCTCCTGGGGTTTTGCAAAGCGACCGGCTGGAATTTCGGCCTGCATGGCTTGTGCTACTTCTTCGGTAGTTTTGCCCAGTTTTTCAGCCTTAGTAGCAATAATAGATTGCAACCTTGCTGTGTGGGTTGCGCCCGGCAGCACATTGTTTACGGTAATGCCAAAGCTTCCTAATTCGTTGGCTAGGGTTTTAGCCCAACTGGCCACGGCACCTCTAATGGTATTGGATACCCCCAGGC
>JALWRJ010000250.1 GCA_026994125.1 Cyclobacteriaceae bacterium
TAAAAAAGTACCCAAGGGCGACATAAAAACAACGGTAAACTACCATGCCGATGATTCCATTACCCTAAACATGCTTACCCATAACGTAAAAATTTACGGTAATGGCATAATTGACTACAAGCCCATAAATTTAGATGCCCAAGCCATTACCATTAATTGGGAAGAAAACTATATGCAAGCCAACGGGGTACCCGATTCTACCGGCAAAATACAAGGCAAGCCTATTTTTAAAAATGGCAATGAAGTGTACGAAACCAACCAAATTAAATATAATTTTAAAACCGAAAAAGCTTCCATTACCGGCTTGGTTACTACCCAGGGCGATGCGTATATACACTCTGACAAGGTGTTTAAAAATGCCAAAGGGGAGCTTTTTAATCAAACTACCCTCTACACTACCTGCAACCTGGCTCACCCCCATTACAGCATAAAAGCGCGCAAAGTAAAAGTAATTCCAAACAAGGAAATGATTGCCGGCCCTTTTAATATGATTATTAACGATGTACCTACCCCATTGGGGTTTGCCTTTGGGATGTTTCCTGACCAGCAAAGTCGTACTTCGGGGATTATTTTTCCTGATTTTGGTGAAGAAACCCTCCGTGGTTTTTACTTAAAAAACGGAGGCTATTACTTTGCTTTTAACGATTACATTAATTTAGATTTAACAGGCAATATATATACAAAGGGAGGGTGGGCTATAAATGCTAGATCAACCTATGTAAAGCGCTATAAATTTCGTGGCAGCTTTGCGGCTAGTTTTTCCAAGTTTATTCAAGAAGACGCCACTACCCTGGAAGATAATGTATCAAACGATTTTAGGTTAATTTGGTCGCACACGCCACAATCGAAAGGCACAGGCCGGTTTAGTGCCAATGTTAACTACGCTACTAATTCGTACAACACCAATAATAAGCTTGCCAATCAAAACGACCAAATTCGTACTACCCTAAGCTCTTCAGTAAATTATAACAAAACTTTTAAAGGCACCCCTTTTAGTTTTGGTATTAGTGGCCGCTTTAACCAAAACCTAAGAACGAAACAAGCGGATTTGCTGATGCCCGAAATATCGTTTAATGTGCAAAACATTTACCCTTTTAAAGGCAAAAACAGCGCAGGCAACAAATGGTACGAAAAAATAAACATTAGGTATTCAATGAATGCCACTAATAAAGCTACCAATAGGCTATCGGTATTAGCCTTAGATGATGAAGGCAAACAGGTGCTTAAAGATTCGATATTTGACATAAACTCAGAAACCATCCCTTTTTTACTTGAGCAAGGCTCTAATGGGGTAAAACATAACATTCCTGTTTCGGCTTCCTTTAAACTACTAAAGCACTTTACCGTAAGCCCTTCATTATCGTACGATGAAGTTTGGTATTTTAAAAAGCTTGATTACAGTTATAATAAAACAAGCAAAAAAGTAGAAACCGATACCCTGAACGGGTTTAGTGCCATCCGATCGTATAGCAGCAGTGTATCGGTAAACTCGCGTATGTATGGTACAGTGCTTTTTAAACGCGAATATGGTGTGCAAGCCATACGCCATATGATGACCCCTTCGATATCGTATTCTTACCGGCCTGATTTTGGGGATGAAAAATACGGGTATTACCAAACTGTGCAAACAGATAGCACAGGCCGTACCGAGCAGTTTTCGAGATATGCCGGTTTTGTGTACGGGCAAGGCCCAGGAATAGGCGAAAGCTCTACCATTGGCTTAAGCATAACCAACACCCTGGAAATGAAGTACAAAAGCAGAAAGGATACCACCAACAAAGCAGAAAAAATTGCCTTACTGCGAAATTTTGGTGTAAGTGCTAGTTATAACCTGGCAGCCGAAGAATTTAAACTATCGACTATCAGCTTGCGCGCCACTACCGATTTACTTAAAAATAAAAACCTTGGAAGCAGTGTTAAAACCACCGGCCTGAGTATCAATTTTACGGGTAGCATTGACCCCTACGTTTGGCAACTCGACAGCATAACCGGCACCGACCCTGAAAAACTAAACGTGCATCAGGTTAAACTAAACCAATATGCCTGGAATAACGGACAAGGATTGGGGCAATTTTCGAGGCTTAACTTTGCTTTAAATACGGGGTTTCAAAGTACGAAGCGAGGAGGCAATAGCAGCCGTAATTCGCCTGGTGGTACCTCTGGGCGAAGCCTGGCCGGCTCAGTAGAAGATATAACCACCAACTCGGCCAAAGAAGAAGCCGAACTAAGTGAGTTTATTGCCAACCCCGATTTATATGTGGACTTTAACATACCCTGGAGTATTCGGTTTACCTACAATGTAAATTTTACCAGAAAAGGGTTTGAAGAAGGTAAACTAACTCAAAACCTACGCTTTAATGGCGACATAAGCATTACCGAAAAATGGAAGCTAACTTTTCAATCGGGGTACGATTTTGCCAAAAAGAAATTTACCGAAGCCCGATTTAACATAGTTAGGGATTTACATTGCTGGGACATGACCCTGAGTTGGATTCCCTATGGGCGCCAACAATCCTATAATTTTACTATCAAAGCCAAGTCATCGTTATTACAAGACCTCAAATTATCGAAAAAACGAAACGCTTCGGATAGTTTTAGCTACTAACCTGCTTAATGTATTTGAGTTGGGCTATTTTTTCTGCTTCTTTGTACTTCTATTTTTAAGAACTAATTATGATAAACCCTGTACTCGAAACCATAGGAAACACCCCTTTGGTAAAACTGCAAAAAATTAACCCGTATAAGCATATTGATATTTATGTAAAATTAGAGTTTTTCAACCCAAGTGGAAGCATTAAAGACCGCATTGTAAATCATATTATTAACGATGCCGAAGCCACAGGATTACTAAAACCCGGGGGCGTAATTATAGAAAACACATCGGGAAATACCGGAGCTGCCGTAGCCATGAACGCAGCTATTCGAGGCTACAAGGCTATATTAACCATGCCCGACAAGGTAAGTATTGAAAAACAAAATGCCCTAAAAGCCTTTGGTGCCGAGGTGGTGGTTTGTCCTACATCGGCAGCCCCCGATTCGCCCGAACACTACGTAAACAAAGCCCGAAGCCTGGCCGCTGCTACACCCAATAGTTTTATGCTAAACCAATACGATAACAAAAAAAACCCGGAGGCGCATTATAAAAGTACTGGCCCAGAAATTTGGAAACAAACACAGGGTAAGGTAACTCATTTTGTGGCTGCGGGCAGTACCGGAGGAACCATAAGCGGAATAGGCAAATTTTTAAAAGAGCAAAACCCCAATATACAAATTGTAATGCCCGACCCGGTGGGTTCTATTTATTACGAATACTTTAAAACGGGTGTTGAACCCGAACCCGAAGAAAACACCTACCAGGTGGAAGGCGTGGGCGAAGACCATATTGCCCATGCCATGGATTTTTCGGTAGTAGATGAAATGTACCAGTTTACAGACCAAGATGCTTTTGGTACAGCTCGAAAGCTGGCACAACACGAAGGTATTTTTGGAGGTGGTACCGGAGGCGCCAATGTGTGGGGAGCACTAAAATTGGCTGCTACGCTTAACGAACCTGCTACCATAGTAACGGTTATTCCGGACAATGGGGTTAAGTACATGAGCAAGTTTTACAACGACCAATGGATGCTGGAACAAGGACACTCGATATGAGATGTGAGATGTGAGATGTGAGATGTGAAATGTGAGATGTGAAATATGAAATGTGAGATATGAAATGTGAAATATGAGATGTGAAATATGAGATGTGAGATGTGAAATATGAGATGTGAGATGTGAAATGTGAAATGTGAGATGTGAGGAAAGGGTATTTTAGAAGACTAATTAAAATTGCTACACTTCGCTCGCAATGACTATAAAAAATAAATGATGAAATTTTCGACAAAAGCAATACATATAGGCCAAGAGCCAGATAAAGAAACCGGTGCTGTTATACCACCCATTTACATGACCAGCACCTATGCCCAGGAGGCGCCTAACCAACACCAAGGGTACGATTACACCCGGGCAGGTAATCCTAATTTCAGTAATTTAGAGGCAACGCTGGCCGCTTTGGAACAAGGCAAAGTAGCCACAGTGTTTTCATCGGGCATTGGTGCTACTACTGCTTTGGTAAGCCAGTTACAACAAGGCAATAAGGTAGTAATAGCTAATGATTTATATGGAGGCACTTATCGCTTGTTTAGCCGGGTTTTTAACCAGTTTGGCATAGCTTTTACTACAGTAGATACACAGGATTTATCGGCCGTTGAAGAAAAGTTGAAAGAGCAACCTAAACTTATCTTTTTAGAATCGCCCACCAACCCCCTGCTGCGTATTTCGGATATTGAAGCTATTACTACAATGGCTAAAAAAAATAATGTGCTTACGGTAGTTGATAATACGTTTGCCACCCCTTATTTTCAAAACCCATTAACCCTGGGTGCCGATTTTGTAATGCACAGCACAACCAAATATATTGGAGGCCATAGCGATGTAGTAGGCGGTGTGGTGGTAACCAACCATACCGAATGGAAAGAGAAGCTTGATTTTGCGCGGATGGCCATTGGGCTCAACCCAAGCCCATTTGATAACTGGCTTACCACCAAAGGGCTAAAAACCATGGGGGTGCGTATGGAGCGGCACTTTGCTAATGCATCTCAAATAGCCGATTTTTTTAATAACCACCCCAAAGTAAAAAAAGTATATTACCCGGGTTTACCCAGCCACCCCAACCACCACATTGCCCAAAAGCAAATGCGTGGGTATAGCGGCATTGTATCGGTTGAGTTCGATTTAAGCTTTGAAGATTCCATGAAGCTTGTTTCTTCGTTTAAACTATTTACCCTGGCCGAAAGCCTGGGGGGAGTAGAATCTTTGGTTGATCACCCGGCTAGCATGACACACGCCTCTATTCCTAAAGAAGAACGAGAAAAGAATGGTTTATCGGATGGGCTGATACGCTTTTCGTGCGGTATTGAAGATATAGAAGACTTAATTGAAGACCTAGATGCTGCACTTAAAAAATATTAGCCCGAAAAGCAAGGTTGTTTTTCGGGCTAATTGTGCATTTAAAAATTAGTGGTAATACCGTTATCGTAAGTTATATGCAATAACAGTACTAAGTGTATGGTTACTTTCAATATGCACATCATCGGGCTTTATAATGTACTGGTTCATATAGCCAATAATTAACGAGAATTTATCGGTAAACTTATACCCTACTCCTGCAAATGCCCAGTTTTGATTAAACACAGGCACTTCCAGTTTTTTACCAAAATTCATAAACATTTCATCAAAAGCAGCACCAAAGAATGTTCCGGGCACCACTTTACTATTATTTATAGGTACTTGCAATACCAACTTATACCTAAACCTGCTCACGTTAAAAGTACCCGAAGATAGTTGTATATATTGATGCTCTAACCTAAACCTTTGAGCAACATTTACCCGGCCAACGCTATTTTTATAAATAAAGTGGCCATATAACCTATATTCAGGAGTTTTTTCGGCTATGGGCTGCTTGCCATAAGGAAAAGTAACCACCCAATCGCCTCCTAAAGTAAAGGATAAATTAGGCGCTATTTTATAGGTAAGCCCTAAACGCAACAAAGATTGCTGCCAGTTGGCTAAAAACTCATTTCTACGGAAAGAGTATAAGCTGTAAATACTAAATTTATCTGACAATTTGTGGTTGCCTACGTAGGTCCACCAAGAGTTAAACTGGTGGTCGGTAATGCGTTGTGCTTGCGAAGCAAAACTTGCTCCTACAACTAAAGCTATTAAAAAAATCTTTTTCATTTACGTAAAATTAATCTTGTAATACCTAAAATAAACAGGAGCTTTTAACAACTTAACCGTAAAAGTTCCTGTTGTACATAGTATAGCCTAGTAATTTAATAATTTTACCAACTGTTTGGCAGCATCAATCAATTGCTTAATCTCATCAACAGAAAGCAACTTATCAT
>JALWRJ010000251.1 GCA_026994125.1 Cyclobacteriaceae bacterium
ACCTAAACTATGCCCTTAAACCCAACGAAGTACTGCATGGCAACCTTTCGTTGGCATCCAACTACATTTTGGTAGATGAGTTTATGACCGATACCCCCACAGAGGATGCCACCTTAGATACTACCGCTGCTACCCCGGCCGATAGTGCCACTACCACAGCCGAAGAGGCAGCTATACCTGCAAATATTGATTTTACCATGAATGCCCGCCTGGCCTCTATCGAATATGATGGCCTGCAACTAACCGATGCCCAGGGTACCATAAAAGTAAAAGAAGGCATACTAACACTTGACAACCTTCGCACCAATACTTTGGGAGGCACCATTACTTTTGATGGCATTTACGACACCCGTACTCCGGCTGCTCCGGTTTTTGATATGGCCATGGATATGAAAAAGATTGGTATCAGCGAATCGTTTAAAGCATTTAATACGGTGCAAAAACTGGCACCTATTGCTCAACATATGGAAGGCAACCTAACCACAAAGTTTACCTTGCAAGGCCGGTTAGATAACGAACTGATGCCCGTAACCTCCTCATTAAACGGAGGTGGATTACTAAAAGTGGCCAGTGCCAGGCTAAAAGGGGGTAAGTTTGTAACAGCCTTAACTCAATTTACCAGCAAACAAGGGAAAGACGAACTTAGCTTAAAAGATATAAAAACCGAAGTTGCTATTAAAGATGGAGCGGTGCATGTTGCCCCCTTTGATGTACTTATTGATGGCCATAAATCTACCATTTCGGGTAGTACCGCTTTAGACGGATCGCTGGATTATAAAATTGCAACCAGCATACCGGCCGGCCAATTGGGCAAGCAAGCCAACCAATTGTTAGCTAACCTAACCGGTAGCAATAGCCCGGCTTCGGAAAACATTAACCTAAACTTGGGAGTAACAGGCCCATACGATAACCCAAAAGTAGCGTTGTTGGGCTCCGAAAACACAGCAGCCCTTAAAAAGCAAGTAACCGAAGCGGCTGTTTCTAAAGGAATAGATTTGGTTAAAGAGCAAACCGGAGTAGAGCTGCCTGCCACTAAAGAAGATGCGCTAAAAAAAGCGCAGGTCGAGGCCAACAAATTACTAGCCGATGCCCAACAACAAGCCGACCAGATAAAAGCCGAAGCCAAAAAGGCAGCTACTCAAATTAGAGCCGAAGCTCAAAAACAAAGCGATGCCTTGTTAAAAGAAGCAGGCAACAACCCACTGAAAAAACAAGGTGCCATACTAGCCGGTAATAAATTAATAAAGGAAGCCGACAAAAAAGCCAGCCAGGTTGAAGCCGAAGGAAATAAAAAAGCCGATGCCCTAATGGCTACCGCCCAACAGCAAGCCGATGCTTTGCTTAAAAAAGCAGGCAACTAAACCCGGGTAAAGTTGCGCGATATTGATATCTTTTTTCACACCTTGCCAACACCTGTAAAAGGGTGCATGGAAGCCCTGCGCTATTATATTTTACAGTATAATGTAAACATTACCGAAGCCTGGAAATACAAGGTACCCTTTTATTTGTGGAAGGGAAAAATGTTTTGCTATTTATGGATAGATAAAAAAAACGGATTCCCCTATGTAGGGTTGGTAAAAGGAGGATTAATGCAACATCCGGCCCTTGAGCAGGGTAATAGAAAGCAAATGAAAGTATTGCCCATCGACCCTACCCTTGACATACCCGAATCGGTTTTAATAGAAGTGCTGGACGAGGCCATACAGTTTTACCCATAAAAAGCCTGGATACTAAAGAGCCCCGGCCTTTTGTTTAATTTTAACATACCTTATTTTCTAAATTCAAAACCATTGCGGAAACGGCCGGCAGCAAAAATTATCCAACGCTGTTCTCTCCGAGTTATACCTGATAACGGTACCATTATCGGCACCATTGCCGGCACCCGCAAAGGGGTGTATAGATGCCTGGAAATATAAGCTGTTTTTTTTATTTACGGCAAGGGAAATTATTTCACTTCCTTTATTAATTAGGGCTTGCTGAAAAACGTCTTGCATATTTACACTCAGCCCGTTAACTTCAAATTTAGAGATTAAAGTGCAAGCTTTTTAAAACAAAGCTATTACTACCCTGGCACATAAAAAAATGTACGTCATTCCTGCGTAGGCAGGAATCCGTAATTAGGGCATAAAATATTTTAAAAATTGATACTCTTAAACGTATACTTTTTGTCTCAGTTACTACAAAATCATCTGCTAGGGTAGATTCCTGCCTACGCAGGAATGACGGTTGTTAATGTTTCTAAAGCCCAATTAGGAGGGCAGTTGGGTCTTTTTCAGCAGGCCCTAAGTACATGGCTCCGCCTCATTATACTGCGCTTCTGTAAAACGGTAGGTAAATTCGAAATGGTTATTTTTTATGCGTCTTTTTTCATAGTTCACTAAATTGGTCGACCCCTCATTTTCATTGTAAAACAGACACAAAGAATCATTAAACACTGTATATACTTGCGTATAGTCACCCTGAAAATCTTCTAAAAACCCCTGACAACAGGATGCTATTTTCTCATTCTTATCTCCTCCCGTACCAACCCTAATTACCGTATCACTCGTAAATTGTTCTAGCTGTAGCAATCCTGAGTAATTTACAGCATGTTCGGTTTCATTTATAAATATAAAATCAGCTTGCAGAAAGTATTCAACCCTTTTTCTGCATCCCATTTGCCAGCTAAACAGTAAAGCACTAATCCCAATAATCAAATAGCGCATCCAATTTGTTTTCTGTTGCATTGTTGTCTATCAAACTTAAAACATCTATACCTAAAACATCTCAAAGAAGCTTGCTTTAAGATACTTTTAGCTAGTTGCAAACTTGGGCTTTTGCTAACCAATCTTCATCAAAAATAAAAGTAAGTGAAAACTCCGTTTGTTCTTCCATTCCATTTACATAGTTTTCATACTCAGATAATTCAAAAACCCCATTACCTTCTTCTCTAATAAAGGATAAGCATTGGTTGGTAGCAAATTTAATACCTACAGAATCGGCAGGCGAACTTTGATCTCCTGTAAATGGCTCTCCGCTTAAACTGTTAGCAATATAAGTATATGAGGCTTTATCTGCCAAATAAACGATGGTGTCAATATACCTGTTCTTTACAGCCATTTGCAATTGCACACCAGACTCGTTTTTATAGGTGTATGTGGCTTTTTTAAAAGGAAAATCGACTTTACATGTACTTAAAATTAATATAAGCACAACCATTTCAATTCCATTCCGCAAATAGCGCATCCAATTTGTTTTCTGTTGCATTGTTGTATTTATTTTTAATGTTATCTCTCCACCCGTTCCATTTTTTTTCACCCATTAAGGCATCTTCGATTTGGCGTATGGTATAACCTTCAACCTGGTCATATCCTTGCCTGCCATCAATCATATCTTCCACAACCCCTGTATAGTTTCCAGAGTAACCTGGAATATAATCAGGATAAACCATTCTTGTTAGTTCCCATTCAACTCCAACTGCCCAACTTTCGGCCACTTTTAAATCGCCCGAGCAAAATACCACTCCTCCATCGCACATATTTTCGTAGTTAACCTCGTCCATTGCCCAATGGCTGGCATGTGCCAGCTCATGTATTGTAGTGGCATATAAATCTACATAATTACCACTTCCCAGGGTCATGTTATAAATCCAGATTTCGGTGGTCAGGCCTAAGAAATTACATGGGCCACAGTGTTGTCCCCAGGCATTTGAATTATCCTCGTTTTTAGCTCTTATTTTTAAATTATTCCCAAAAAAACCATTTTGAGGAGGTCTTCTTAACCCTTTAATATTGCCGTAATAGTAGTGGTGTGCCGCTCTAAATATAGTGGCATGAAATTGCGATACGCCCCCTTTAAAATTAACAGACCACCACCCGTCTTTATTAGGTCCTATGGTTTCAGCTGCATCCAAAAACTTATCTCTTATGGTAAAATCGTACCTTTTCCATTTAAAACTGTATTGCACTTTACCACGAATACCCCTTATTATATATTTTCCGTTTGCGTCTGTAATGGCATCACGGGTTTTTAAAAACCTGCGTGCTTTTACCTTTAGCCCAACTATTGGTACGTATCCTTGTACTTCATCGTTTATTCTAACTTTTTACCCAGTGCATGAAATACATCAGTTTGAGGAATATTAAATGCTTCGTGCCGGCATGAGGTAGCGCTGAAAACAAGAATTATTAAGTAGGCAAAAAAAGATTTGATGTAAATATACTTTATATATCTTAAGCAACATTAAACACAATTAAATGAAAGTCAAAGCTATATATTACTAATTAGTAATATATAGCTTTGAACATATTATTTTCTAAACTCAAAGCTATTTGGGAAACGGCCGGCAGCAAAATTATCCAACGCTGTTCCCTCCGAGTTATACCTGATAACGGTACCATTATCTGCACCATTGCTTCGGCCAATATAAATAGTTTCGTCATCGCTTACCCCCAAGCCATAAAAATTATCGCCAGTAATTAGAGCCTCTTGTGGTGCAAAACTTGCATCGTTAGCAATTACAAAAACCTGTCCGGGTGAACCCCATGGCGTACACAAATAGTAAATTTTAGTTCCGTTGGCATTGGAAGTAATACTTTTAGCACTTCCGGCTATTTCAAACTGAGTGGCTACCCGGCTGTTCGCCACATCAATTTTTGCCAGGTTGCTGGTTATGTAATTATTACACAACACCCACAAGCGCCCATTGGCATCTTCGGTAAACTGGCGTGGGCCGCTGGGTACTTCAAAGCCACCGGTAATTTCATCCTTTTGGGTATCAATTACATGTACGGTGTTATCGCCCGATGCCGCTACATATACGGTGTTGTTTAAACTAATAATACCTTCGGCTCCATTAGCGGTGTTAAGTTTTTTTGATACCGTAAAGTTATTCAAATCTATGACAGCCACATACGAGTCGGGCAATTGGAAATTGGCATCAAACGGCCCCCAATTGGTTACATAGCCTTTTCCATTGGCAACGGTCATATACCTGGGCACATCCAGCCCTTCGCTAATTGTTCCCAGCAACTTAAACGTTTCGCTTTCTACCACTGTAATTTTACTACCCACCTGATCTATAATATAGGTTTTACCATCGGCCGTAAATACCGATTGAAACACCCCTGCCAGGGTTTCGTTGGTAGCTTTTTTGTAAATATCTTGTGTAACTTCCTCGTTGGTTGGGTTATAAAAACTAAGGGTGCCATCCGCATCCGAAAAGTTACCTTCGTTTACTACAAGCACACCGGAGGCAAACTCGCCTCTGGGCACTTCTTCTTCTTTTTTACAGGCTCCTGCAACTACAAGCAAAGCCAACACATACAGGTACGATAATCTAAATTTTCTCATAATAGTTAATTGTTTAATGTTAGTGCTACACCAGCTAAAAAATGAATACCCGGCATAGCCCGGTTAATAATTGATTGATAATTAGTATTTGTTACGTTTTTGATATCTATAAAACAATGGATGGGCAGCCTGGCCACCTGTAAGCGATACCCTAGCCTGATATCGAGCAAGGCATAGCCCGGTACTTCGGTTTCGTTATCGCCTGTTACAAACCGCTTGCCTGTAAGGCTGCCATTTAGCCTAACCAACCAGTGTAAGGTGTTTAACTGAGCCGTAGCGTTGCCATTATGCAAGGGCACATAAGGCAATTGCTTGCCTACTGTGCGGTCGTAGGCATCCAAAGGTTCCTGGTTTACTGACGCTGTAAAAGCATAGTTAACCCATAATTTAAGGCTGGTTTGCCCCACTTGCCGGCTTACACTCATTTCTAGTTCAAGCCCGGTGCCTTTTACCTTACGCTTATTTTCGGGCGACCAAACACTTCCGTTTGGCAACCATAATATCCAGTTTTGCACCCATAACCGGTAGGCCGTAGCCGATACACGAAAGGGTACCGGCCCTTTATTTTTTACATGTACACCCA
>JALWRJ010000252.1 GCA_026994125.1 Cyclobacteriaceae bacterium
GGAAGATAGCCCACAACACCCGAAGTAGTTTGCATGGTATAATTGCCCGGCTTACGCATGCTTGTTGGAAAACTAATCCTCCAATGGTGGCCTTGTTTTCGCTTTTCGGGGACTATTTCAACATCATCGGCTTGTAATTTTAAAATATCTCTTACTTCTAGTGAATCGGGGTTAATATCAAAAAAATCATCGTTGGTACGGTAGTAAAGCGCCTCTTCGGGGTGGCTGGCTTGCGCTGCCAAACGGTACATTACCGGCACAAACAAGGCGTGGGTAGCAAATCCCGATAAGGAATCTACCAAAGGAGAGGCCATCAGGTACAAATTACTGCTTATTTCGCTTAAAAAAGGGGTGCCATCTTCGAACTTAAGCAAAGCTGAGCGGTCTGTGCCCCAACTCCACACGGGAGTTGCTTGTGGCATAGCCATCGTTTGAGAACTACCTTCCAAAAAAGCCTTAAAAAACGGATGTTCAACCGAAGGAGTCTCCATCATCTGTGGTTGCTGCGCTATAGATTTTGCCAAAGCGCTATGTATAGCTTTAAAAGCAGCGATATCCAGGTTAGGAGCCGGCACCACTAACACCACCCCTCCATTGGCTGCAAAAAGCTTTAGTTGCGTAATTAACTGGTTATTGGGCCGGGCTACCTGATTAAGCACTACCATATCGGCTTGTTCCAGCTGGTTTTCTTCTACATTTTTATAAAACGAAGAAGACCAATCGAACAATTGGGTATTCCCAAATACATGCTTCAGGTAAGGGCTGGGGCTTTCTCCGTCAATACTAAAAATATGCCATTTATGAGCCGGTCGTAAGGTAAAATAAAATCGGTTATCAAAGGTATTAGGAGTATCATCCAATAGCACATAGCCTGGTTGAGCCTGCCTTACGCTACCCACATTAAAAGTAATTTCTTTTTTTTGAAAGGCTTGCAGGGTAACAGTAGTAGCCGACACCTGCCTGTTGCCCAGGTACACTTTAACAGGCAGGTTGTCCAGAGTTTCGGCACCTGTGTTTTGTACTACCACTGCCAGGTTTACGGCCGGGTTGGTTACTTTTTGAGGCAACATAAAAACTGTATCAACTACCGCATTGGTAAGCGTAGCCGGCCGGTTTGGAACTAACCAATATGCCTGGGTGGTATCGGCTGGTAATTGCGTTAAATTTTTAAAATTGGATTGTTGAAAATCGCTAAATACAAATACATCGGATACCAACAAAGAAGATTGTTTCTGATAATTTTTTATAGCTCGGTATAGGCCAGGCCAATTAAATGCCTTACTGCCAGGCATAATGCCTGCTACTTGTTGCCCTGCCACATGTAAGGAGTTGCTGAGCTGGTAATTAGTAAGATTAGTATTAGTTAAAACCAACACTTCCTGCCCACGCGGCATGTTTTCCAACATAGTAGCGGCCAATTGTTTGCCTTGCACCAGGGCTGATTCACCGGTAACCACCGGAGCCAGCATACTGGGCGAGTTATCGATATAAATAACCTTTACTCCCCGGCTTAGTTGCTGTTGGTTAGTTGTTTTTAAAACAGGTTGTGCAAAGGCCAACACTAAAAACAAAATAAACCCTAACCTGCTTAGCAATATTAGCCAATGTTTTAGCCTGAGTGGTTTTTTGGCTGAATGCTTTACTTGTTTCAAAAACCGGATATCCGGAAAAAACACTTTTTTATTTTTCCGAAAATCGAATAAATGAATGATAACCGGAATAAGTAATGCCCACAGGGCCCATAAAAATGCGGGTTGCTGAAATACCATAAATCAAAGCTACATCTTTGCCCACATATTTTTAGGCTTAAGCCTTAAATCGTTTTTAAACTGCCCGGCAAATTCGTTGGCCTGGCTCCAGGTAATGGCTAAAAATATACCATAAAATGGCATTAAAGGCACTTTATATCTAAAAAGGGTGCCAAAATTATAACTTACTATACCTACTGCAAAAGCAAACGATAAGGCAAAAACCAAACTAAAAATAATAGCCGGGTTGTTAAGCGTTTTAAACAAATGGTGCCTGCTTTTGAGCAAAACTACTAGCGTAAGTATAAAAAACATAGCTCCCTCTAAACTGGCCAAGCCCATAAGCGGATTGGTTACTTCCCAAATATAAGGCCTAAATAAAGCTACATTTACAGCGGCCGGAGCTTTAGTTATGATAGAACCAAAAGTGCCATCTAAATCGCCTAAATCATAACGGCTTCCTGCATTTTTACCGGTGTAGCGCCCCACATCATAAGCTGTTACCTGTACAGTTTTAGCAATGTTTTCGATGGCGTATTTACGATTATTTTTACCCACCCAATACACCCCATAGCCAGCTAACAGCAGCGTAACTGTAATAATAAAAGGAGCCATCATCAGGCGGAGCATCCTGTTTTTTACCTTACCCATATTTATAAAGTAGCTCCACAATGCCAAAGCTGGTAATAAACTCATTAAAATATAAAGTTTAATTAAAAGAATAAGGTAAAACGAAACAACAAGCACCACCAGCCATTTTACCCTGGCACCATACCCGTACACTAAGTGGATAAAAGCTGCAATAGCCCATCCTAAAAAACCAAAAGTAATAGTATCTTTTAATATACCGGAGCCCCAAAAAACCGTAGAAGGAATAAATAAAATAGCTAAGGCCAATACCCATTCTTTACCTGGAAATATTCGAACAAACGCACTGTACATAGCCCAAATACCAGTAAACGAGAGTGCAGCAAACAAAAGCCCGGTACCCACATAGGAGCCCCCGGTAAACAAGCTAATAAACCCTGCAATACGCACCACCAGGTACGATGAAGGGTCGTGGTACATCCAAATATGGGAGGCGTACTTAAAGGTAGCTTGTCCATAATCGGTTGGTCCAAAAATTAAGTAAAAGCCCTTGGCCGGTTTATCCCAAAAGGCCTCATAAATATGTATGGCACCATGGCTAAAGTACGTGGCTGTATCGCCTCCTCCATAGTAAAAATAATAAAGCAGCCCCAACAACACCGCACTTACCAGTTTAAGGGTTAAGGCCGGCAAAAAATACCTTCGGGTAGCTACCGTAGTAACTTTACCACGTAGCATTATGGCTATTGTTAAAATAATTAAGCCAACGGTAAACCCAATAAGTACATCTGTAAAGTACACCCTTTTGCTTTTTGGTGTGTGAAGATAAAAAAAGCCCTGCACAGTTACATACAGGGCTTCGATAAATTTTAAAAAAAATTAGTTCATGTTGTCCAAAACGGCCATCACTTCCTTCACATGGCCTCGTGATACCTCCAATAATTCTTTTTCTTCGGCATTCAGGTCTAGTTCCAACACTTTTTCAACTCCATTTTTACCCAATACTACCGGCACGCCTAAGTAGCAATCATCAATACCGTATTCACCATCCAGCTTAATACAAACCGGGAACACTCTGCGTTGGTCTTTTAAAATAGCTTCTACCATTTGCGCAGCTGCAGCTCCGGGTGCATACCAGGCCGAAGTGCCCATGAGTTTTACCAACTCTCCGCCTCCAAATTTAGTTCGCTCTATAATGGCATCCAGTTCATCTTTGCCAATAAGTTCGGTTACGGGAATACCTCCAACGGTAGTGTAGCGTGGCAAAGGCACCATTGTATCGCCATGCCCACCCATTAGTACGGCTTGTATATCTTTAGGCGAAACATTTAATGCTTCGGCCAAAAAAGCACGGTAACGAGCGGTATCTAAAATACCGGCCATGCCAATTACTTTGGTTTTAGGCAAAGCAGAAGTTAAATGAGCCTGGTAGGTCATTACATCCAGTGGGTTAGAAACAATAATTAAAATGGCATTGGGCGAATGCTGCATTACATTTTCGGTTACCGACTTTACAATTCCGGCATTGGTTTGAATAAGGTCGTCACGGGTCATACCGGGTTTACGAGGCAAGCCCGAAGTAATAACCACTACGTCCGAACCTGCCGTTTTAGCATAATCGTTTGTAGAGCCCGTGGTACGGGTATCGTACTGATTAATAGGCGCTTTTTGCCACATATCCAGGGCCTTCCCTTCGGCTACTCCCTCTTTAATGTCAATCAAAACCACTTCGTTCGCAATTTCGCGATAGGCCAAAACATCGGCACAGGTTGCTCCTACATTACCTGCACCTACTACTGTTACTTTCATATTGCTTATTATTTAATAATGATAATTTCCTCAAGCAAAACATGAGGTTAGTTAACTACATAAATGTTACTTAAAAATACCCTGCAAAAATACAACATCCGTTAGGTTTATGCTGCATTATTTTGTGTTATAAACATCGCCCATGTAAAAAAAACCGTCTGCTTTTTGGTAGGTTTTAAGTATTTGGCCATTTACATCGTGATACAGGTTGGCCACGGCCTCCAGCATGGTTACTTTAATTTTAATATTACTACTAAAAATATCGTGAATACTTACCTGTGGCAATACATACATGGTAGCGGTTTCGCTTACACAAACAGCATTTGTAAACCGTTTTTTATCTTTTAAAATGCAGGTTTCTCCAAAAATACTGCCTCCGTCCAGCCGGGTAATCACTTCTACCTCTTGCTTATTGTCCAGGGTAAGCACCACTTCTCCCCGGGCTAAAAAGTACAAGGCATGTGCGGGGTCGTTTCGTAAAAATACCACTTCATCCTGATGGTAGGTGCGCTTATGTAAATGGGGTAGGAACAGCGCCCGTTGATCATTCGATAGGGAAGAAAACAAAATGAATTTGCCAAGAAAATCAAGCATTTCCCGTTCATCGGACTCGTACGTTTTTTTAAAAGGATTAAACATATACTAATTTTTACATTTAATTTCGAACACAGTTTGGGTAGCTTGGGTTATTTTAAACCGGTTATCGGGCCGGTGGTTAAGCACACCTGCAATCTCGTTGCCCGACACCACCACTCGAACCTGTTTCTTCAAGTTTACAGGAATTTTAACGTCTATCATAAAGTCGCTTAGTTTTTTTTTGCCTCTCATGCCCAATGGCACAAAGCTGTCGCCTTGTTGCCACCCTCTAATTACCAATGGAAAACTGAGTTTATCTTTGTCTAAGGCCAGCACATGAGGATCAGCAGAAATTTTATAGTTGCTGGCAGGAAAGGTACGAGTCGTAATTTGCATACCATCTACTTCCAAATGCTCGTCTGGTGCAGGTACATGCAAAGTTTTTAGTGTATCCAATTGGGGAGATACCAGTAAGGTTTTACGATCGATATTGGCTACATAACCGGGAGCATAAAACAATTTGCCTGATTGCCCCATGTTAATACTATTACATATAGATTCAACCAACCCATAGGTAAACCCCTTGGACTTCAGCAGCAAAAATAGCACGTAGGTATGGCCGGGTATGCTGGTTAACACGTGTAAGTTAATGCGGGTATGAATGCCTTCTTGCACTACCAAAGCAGGCCATATTTGCTGCAAGCTATGGTTTAAAAACAGGTTGGCCTCTGCCACCCTTTTGCCCGAACGAGCAATGGCCTCGGTAGCTTTTGGGTTTAGTTGGTTTAGTTCTGGCAACACCCGATGCCTGATTTTATTTCGGCCGTACTTAGTAGAGGCATTGGAGCTATCGGTTCGCCAGGCAATGTGATGTGCCTGGGCAAAGGTTTTGATTTTTTCAGATGCCGTAGTATGCAAAGGCCTGATGAGGGTAGTTGTTTTGGACGCAATACCCGAAAGCCCATCCAGTCCGGTACCTTTAACTAAATTAAACAATATGGTTTCGACTACATCACCCTGGTGGTGGGCGGTAGCAATAAAGTCAAACCCCTTACCGGCACGTAACTGCTCAAACCACCCGTAGCGCAAATTGCGGGCGGCCATTTGTATGGATATTCCTTGAGCATGGGCGTAAACCTGGGTATCAAAAGAGGTTGTGTAGCATGGTACACCCCAGCCAGCGGCCAGTTGT
>JALWRJ010000253.1 GCA_026994125.1 Cyclobacteriaceae bacterium
AGGCAGGGTCGGCCTCCTTAATGCGGTTAATAAAAGGGTTGTTAGCTTCGCGTTCAGTAGCATATATTTCGAAGGCTCCTCGTTCGGTAGCCATCTCTACCGATGAACCATAGGCGGCTAATGCAAGTGTTTTTTGTACACGGGTGGCAAATTTAGTGGCCTCATCGGTACCATATTGAATACCCAAAGCGGCCAACATATCTCCTTCGGCTGTAATGCCCAAGCCTGTTCTGCGGCCTTGCAAGGTTTTCTTTTTTATTTTTTGCCATAGTTTTCGTTCGCTATGCTTTATTTCATCAGGTTCGGGGTCGTTTTCAATTTTGGTTAAAATAGCCTCAATTTTTTCGGCTTCTAAATCCACTATATCGTCCATCAAACGTTGTGCAATGCGCACATGGCTTTTAAATTTATCAAAATTAAAAGTAGCCTCCGAAGTAAAAGGGTTATCTACATAGCTAAATAAATTAATGGCCAGTAGCCTGCACGAATCGTAAGGGCACAAAGGAATTTCGCCACAAGGGTTTGTTGAAACGGTTTCAAAACCTAAATCGCTATAACAATCCGGGATAGATTCTTTAATAATGGTATCCCAAAACAGCAACCCGGGTTCGGCCGAAGCCCAGGCGTTATGCACAATTTTATTCCACAGTGCTTTAGCATCGGTCGTTTTGCGTACCATTGGGGTAGGGCTGTCTACCGGAAACTGCTGAACAAAATTTTTGCCTGCGGAAACCGATTGCATAAAGGCATCCGAAAGTTTAACCGACACATTGGCACCGGTTACTTTGGTTTTATCTTGCTTGGCATCAATAAACGCTTCGGCATCGGGGTGGTTTACCGAAATGGAGAGCATGAGCGCCCCCCTGCGACCGTCCTGAGCTACTTCGCGCGTAGTGTTTGAATAGCGTTCCATAAAAGGCACCACTCCTGTTGAAGTAAGCGCACTATTCATTACCGGAGTACCCTTAGGCCTAATGTGCGTGAGGTCGTGTCCTACACCGCCTCGCCTTTTCATTAGCTGAACCTGCTCTTCATCGGTTAGCAATATAGAACCATAGCTATCCGATTTATTGCCGGGGCCAATAACAAAACAGTTAGAAAGCGAAACATATTGGTATGTATTGCCTATTCCCGACATAGGTCCACCTTGAGGTATCAGGTAGGTAAACCCTTTAAGTAATCCGTAAATTTCATCTTTGGTTAGCGGGTTAGGGTATTTACTTTCGATACGTGCCAATTCCCCGGCCAGCCGGTGGTGCATTTGGTCAGGCGATTTCTCAAACAAGTTACCGGCCGAATCTTTAAGGGCATATTTGTTAATCCATACATTGGCAGCTAATTCATCGCCCTTAAAATAAGCTAACGAAGCTTCCATTACTTCTTCGCGGCTATAAATTACCGGAGGCGTAGCAAGTAATTTTTTCCGTTCTTCCATCTTCGATTTTTCGATGGGTTGGTCGGGTACAGGTACAGCCTGGCTGGCCGTAACAGCAGTAGAAAATAAGTCGATGGTTTGCTCTTGGGTTGGTGTAGATGGTGTATTGGACATAGGTAACCAGGTTAAGTAGATTAGGGACACTAAAATACGAGTTTGTATTCATAATTTTTTGTGATATAGCTCACTTTTTTAAAGTATTTTTTACTTCATAAAACAGCCATTAAAGCCCATTTAGGGCTGTTTTTAAAAGAATTTATAATTTAATTAAATCTAGTTAGTATGCTGTTTAGCAAGTAGTTATACGTTTATTCACTAACGTTAAATTCAATTAAAAAAAAGTTTTTTTTATCCCCCGTAATACCCCTTTTTTATCGGTGTGGTAAAAGGCTTATCTTTGTGTAAAAACACAACAGGGTGGCAAAAGCGAAGTCAATATTTTTCTGTCAGAATTGCGGATACGAATCAGCCAAATGGCTGGGTAAATGCCCGGCTTGCCAGCAATGGAATAGCTTTGTAGAAGAAGTGGTAAGCAAAAATGCCTCGGTAGTTCCTGCTTGGCAATCCGATGGGGCATCCAACACCCCCAAAACGCTGCCCGAAATTGAACCCGGTACCGAAGTGAGAATACCATTACAGGATGCCGAGCTAAACCGTGTATTGGGAGGAGGCATTGTAAAAGGAGGTTTAATATTAATTGGGGGAGAACCCGGCATTGGTAAATCCACCCTTATGTTACAGTTGGCACTAAGCCTGGCTCCTAAAGTGTTGTATGTATCGGGCGAAGAAAGCGAACAACAAATAAAACTGCGTGCAGACAGGATACCTCATAAACCAAACGATACAACCTTTATTTTAAGTGAAACTGCGCTCGAAAAAGTTTTTACCCAGGTAAATCAATTAAAACCACAGGTACTGATTATAGATTCTATCCAAACGCTCTCGTCTGCTAAAATAGAGTCGGTGCCAGGCAGTGTAGCACAAGTAAGGCAATGTGCCGGAGAGCTTATGCAGTTTGCAAAAACTACCGAAACTCCGGTGTTTTTAGTGGGCCATATTACCAAAGACGGCAGCCTGGCCGGGCCTAAGGTGTTAGAACATATGGTAGATACGGTACTACAGTTTGAGGGAGATCGTAACCTGATGTACCGCATTTTGCGTACGACTAAAAACCGTTTTGGCTCTACTTCGGAGCTGGGTATTTATGAAATGCAATCCGAAGGACTGCGACAGGTAGCCAATCCATCCGAAATACTTATCTCGCAACGCGATGCCGGAGTAAGTGGTGTAGCCATTGGAGCCAGCATGGAAGGCAACCGAACCTTGCTCATCGAGATTCAAGCGCTAGTTAGCGGAGCTGCTTATGGCACGCCTCAACGTTCTTCCACCGGGTTTGACAGCCGCAGGCTTAACATGCTTTTAGCCGTACTCGAAAAGCGTACCGGCTTAAAAATGGCCACCCACGATGTGTTTTTAAATATGGCCGGGGGCATTAAAGTAGAAGACCCGGCCATCGACTTAGCCGTTTGCGTAGCGGTATTGTCCTCGCAGCACGAGTTATCCATTAACGAAAAAGTTTGCTTTGCAGCAGAAGTAGGTCTGGGAGGCGAACTGCGAGCCGTAAACCGCATTGACCAGCGAATTGCTGAAGCCGAAAAACTGGGCTTCGATACCATTTATATATCTTCGTACAATAAGGGTATAAATGCCTCAAAACATAGCATTGCCATAAAACCCTTCGGTTTATTAAAGCAGGTGTTTGGCGATTTATTTGGTTAGCCCGGTTGGAGGGCACTGCAAATAAGGAAACCGGTAGATAAAGTGCGGTGTACTGTAGTAGTACCCCAGGTGCAGGAGCCGATTTTGTGTTAAAATTTCAACTTGGCTAATATTCTTAAACCATTTTTTCGTACAGTCAGCATATTTATTTACCTTAGCACTTCAATTTTAAAATACTACCAATATGGCAATGTTAATAATTGTACTTTCTTTGTTTGTTTTGGCTATTATTTCGCCTTGGGTTTTCCCAAACAAAGTAGTAAGTAACCACAAAAAAGACCTGGATTACTAACCTATACAAAAGGTTTTTAGGATGCCTGAGTAACTTACCTTGCTCAGGCATTTTTTTTGTGCCTGCATGTTTGTAAGTTTAGCAAATGATACGATTTGTTATTTTACTACTACTATGGCTGGGGGTGGCAGGAGCTACCCAACCGGCACAAGCACAAAAAAAATCGGAGTATGCGGTTCTTGTTCAGTCTATGGACAAACAAACGGGTTTTTTTACCTTTTATCATGATAAAAATACCGGAGAAGTGTACCTGGAAGTATCCAAACCTAATACCGAGTTTTTGTATGTAAACTCGTTGGCTACCGGGGTAGGTTCTAACGATATAGGCTTAGATCGTGGTCAACTGGGGCAAGAGCGCGTAGTTAAATTTGTAAAGGCCGGAGCTAAACTCCTTTTGGTGCAACCCAATTTAGATTACCGGGCAGTTTCCAGCAACCCCTTCGAGCAGGAATCGGTAGAACAGGCCTTTGCACAATCGGTGTTATGGGGTTTTAACATTATTTCTTCCGAAAAAGGCAAATTCCTGATTAATCTTACACCTTTTTTACTTCGCGATGCGCACGGAGTAGCCGGCCGCCTCAAAAACAAAGGGCAAGGTAATTATAAACTCGATAAATCGAGGTCGGCTTTATATGAAAAGCGTATAAAATCGTTTCCTGAAAATAGCGAGTTCGAAACCACCCTAACCTTTACAGGTACTCCTAAAGGCTATTATGTGCGTAGCGTAACCCCAACACCAACTGCCGTAACCGTTCGGCAACACCACAGCTTTATTAAATTACCCGACAGCAACTTTGAACCTCGGGAGTTTGACCCACGGGCAGGTTATTTTTCCATTCAGTACCAAGACTATGCATCACCCATTGATGCACCTTTGGTTAAAAGGTTTATTACACGCCACCGGTTGCAAAAGAAAAACCCACAGGCACCCGTTAGCGAACCTGTAAAACCCATTGTGTACTACCTGGATAGAGGAGCTCCGGAGCCTATTCGCTCGGCTTTGATGGATGGAGCCCGCTGGTGGAACCAGGCGTTTGAAGCTGCCGGCTACAAAAATGCATTTATTGTAAAATTACTGCCCGAAGATGCCGACCCGATGGATGTGCGTTACAACCTCATCCAATGGGTGCATCGTTCAACCCGGGGCTGGTCGTATGGGGGCAGTATAATTGACCCTCGCACCGGTGAAATTATTAAAGGACATGTAAGCCTGGGCTCGCTTAGGGTGCGCCAGGATTTCTTAATTGCCACCGGCTTGCTAAGCCCTTATGACCAAAGCGAATCTACCGATCCCATGAAGCAAATGGCCCTGGCTCGCTTACGGCAATTGGCTGCGCATGAGGTAGGGCATACTCTGGGGCTAGCTCATAACTATACGGCCAGTATGGATGGCCGTGCTTCGGTAATGGACTACCCGCATCCTAAAGTGGATATTGTACAGGGTAAGCTAAGCCTGGCCAATGCCTACGATATTAATATTGGCGAATGGGATAAGGTTAGCATTGCCTATGGCTACAGCGATTTTCCTAAAGGCACACCGCTTAAGCAAGCACTCAATAACTTACTTACCCAAGCCTACCACCAACAACACCTTTCTTTTCTTTCCGATCAAGATGCCAGGCCTGCTGGCAGTGCAAGCCCAAGGGCGCATTTATGGGACAATGGTACCAATGCCGCTACTGAACTAAACCATGTGTTACAAGTGCGGGCCATTGCATTAAGCAATATGGGCCAAAACACCATAAAAACAGGCAGGCCCCTGGCCGAAATTGAAGACGCTCTGGCACCCATTTATTATTACCACCGTTACCAAACCGAAGCCGCTGTAAAAGTAATTGGAGGGCTTAACTACACCTATGCTGTAAAGGGCGATGGGCAAATACCAACTGGCTGGGTAAGTGCTGCCAGCCAAACCGAGGCCTTAAAATCGGTATTGGCTACCCTTTCGGCCGATGTGCTTACCTTGCCCGAACCACTTTTACAACTATTACCACCTATGCCATTGGGCTACCATCGCACCCGTGAACACATAAAAAGTAAAACCGGACTTACCTTTGACCCCATAACAGCTGCAGCCTCCTCGGCACATTTCACTCTGGCATTGCTATTGCATCCGGAACGTGCCAACCGTTTGGTGGCTCATCATGCGCGTAATGCCAAGCAACCTGAGTTGGGCTATGTACTCAACGAACTTATAAAAAATACGATTTGGGCCAAACAAAAACCGGGGTTGGCAGGCGAAGTACAACATGCCGTAAGCCATGCAACTATACAGCACATGATGCAACTGGCACAGCACCCCGAAGCCTATGCACAAACTAAAGCAATTACCCGGCTTACCTTGCAAAACCTGCTTACCGATATGCAAAAATCGGCCGATGCCGAAAAAGACATG
>JALWRJ010000254.1 GCA_026994125.1 Cyclobacteriaceae bacterium
CCAACAAAGATTGGAGAAATTACATATCTCGCACAGAACCTGTAAGTCTATTTCTTTTTAATTCGGCTTAAGTTAAATAGGGAATGTTTCCAAACATACCTGTTTCATACCTACTTAAATTATAAATGGGATATTGTAAAACTAGGACTTTCATTCCAGGAGTTAAGCAAAGTAGGTAAAACACCTCTATCTTTGCATAAAAAACGTGTATAAATTTTTAATTCGCCCCATTCTTTTTCTTTTCCCTGCTGAAAAGGCTCACCATATTGCCTTGCAATTGCTTAAACTTACCCATTTACTACCCGGAGGTGCATTTATACTTAAAAGGTTGTTCGAAGCAGGAAAATCAACCTCTCAAAAAAAATTAATGGGGCTGCAATTTAAAAACCCTATAGGCTTGGCGGCAGGTTTTGATAAAGATGCCCGTTATGTAAATGAGCTAAGCAATTTGGGGTTTGGTTTTATTGAAATTGGAACTGTAACCCCAAAGCCTCAGCCCGGAAACCCAAAACCACGCTTGTTTAGACTAAAGGCTGATAAAGCACTTTTAAACAGGATGGGCTTTAATAATGGAGGGGCATTAGAAGCAGCGAAACGATTAAAAAAAATACGAACTGATATTATAATTGGAGGTAATATTGGTAAAAATAAGGTTACCCCAAATGAGCTGGCAGTAAACGATTATCTGGAAGCCTTCGAAGCTTTGTTTGAAATGGTTGATTATTTTGTGGTAAATGTAAGCTCTCCCAACACCCCTAACCTGCGCGAATTGCAAGATAAAGATCCTTTAAAAGAACTGCTACAACAATTGCAGTTCGCTAATAAGGCCAAGCCCAACCCCAAGCCTATTTTGTTAAAAATAGCTCCCGATATTACCGAACACCAACTAAACGAAATTGTTGAAATAATTAAGCTAACCCACTTGGCCGGAGTGGTGGCCACCAATACCACCATTAGCAAAGCCAATCTTCAACATACCAACGCATTGGCTACTCTCTATGGCAATGGAGGTGTTAGCGGAGCACCTTTAACGGTCCCTTCTACCAAAATAATTTCTATGTTACGTTCCAAACTTGGTCCTTCGTACGTAATTATTGGCGTGGGGGGTATTATGTCTCCCAAAAATGCACAAGAGAAATTAACGGCCGGAGCAGATTTGATACAAGTATTTTCAGGGTTTATTTACGAAGGCCCCGGGTTTGTTAAAAGAATAAATGAATACATAAGATAACAGTATGAAAAAATTTTGGGATGAAAGATATGCACAAGAAAAATATGTATATGGTACTACTCCAAATAACTTTTTTGAGCAAAACATAACAAAAATAACTCCAAATGGAAAGTTATTATTTCCGGCCGAAGGGGAGGGGAGAAACGCTGTGTTTGCAGCACAGCAAGGGTTTGAGGTTACCGCTTTTGATATAAGTAAACAAGGTAGAGAAAAGGCGCTCCTGTTGGCTAAATCTAAAAGTGTAACTTTAAATTATAAATTGGGGAAGTTAGAAAACCTTGAAATGGAGGAAAATTACTACGATGCTGTAGTATTAATATTTGCGCATTTTCCGCCCGATGTTCGATTGGCCTACCATAAAAAAGCTCAACAATTATTAAAAAAAGGAGGGCTAATTGTGTTGGAGGCTTTTCATAAAAACAACTTAATTCAAAAACAACAATACCCCAACATAGGTGGGCCTGGCAATCAAGAAATGCTATACACTAAAGAAACCCTTGCCAAGGATTTTAAAGGCATGGAGATGGTTACGCTTTCTGAGGAGTTGGTGCCATTGGCTGAAGGAGATTTTCATAAAGGTATAGGAGCCGTAGTAAGGTGCATTGCCCGCAAAGTATAATTTACCACATTTTAAACAAGCAGGTTTTGGCTTAGAAACCATAAACTGCTTTATTTGTAATTGTTCCAATATCTGATATGGCCAAAAACGTATATAAATCTAAAAACTTTGCCAATAAACCTAAAGGAGAAAAGCCTCAAAGGCGTTTACCCAACTTTACTTTTTTAAAAGACAGGCGGTTGCAGTTAACTGCCGGGTTCTTCCTGCTTTCGCTCTCACTTTTTTTGCTGGTAGCTTTTATATCGTATTTATTTACCGGTAAAGCCGACCAAAGTGTTATTGATGCCGTACACGAATTAGGCGTTTTTCAGTCGGGCCTCGAGGTGGAAAACTGGATGAAACTATATGGTGCACTGGCAGCTCATTATTTTATTTTCGAGTGGTTTGGGCTGGCTTCGTTTTTACTTCCATTCTTGTTTTTTATTTACGGTTACCGCATTGTGTTTTACCGTAGCCTGGTTAACCTGGGATCGGCTACTATCTTTGTGTTCTTTTTTTTAATATGGATAAGCCTGTTTATGGGCGATATTGTACTAAGCAGCCAGGAGACCTCGGTGCTGGCATATTTAAGCGGTGGAGTGGGCTACCATTTAGCACTGGTTGTTAATAGCCTGGTGGGCTGGGGTACTATTCTTGTGTTGCTTTTTTCGTTGTTGGTGTTTGGTATTTTCTTTTTCGATATTACCTCGTTAGTGGGCTTAAAAACTAAAGTAAAAGATACTGTTAAAGAAGTAGAATCTACCATTGATGAAAGTGTAACTGACCTGAGTGCCGTAAAGGCCGATACCGATGGGTTCGAAGTGGATACACAAGTGCAGTTCGATGGCCAGGCCGATGAACTATTGCCCGAGGACGAACCGGATTTGATGACCGACCAAACTGGAGAGGTGATGGGTGAATTACTCGAAGACGAACCGCTTATTTCGCCTATCGATGAACAAGACGACCAACTACCAGAACTGGAGTTAGAAGTTACGCCAAGTAAGGCCGATAACATAACTCCCAGCCCTGAAAAAGAACCAGAATTTAGTGTTGAGCAAGAAAAAGAAGAACAAAAAGCTGATGATGTTGAAAATTACGACCCAACCTTGGATTTGGGCACCTATCAGTACCCTACGCTTGAATTGCTAAACGATTACGGTGAAAATAAAGTAAAAGTAAGTGCCGATGAACTGCAACAAAACAAGGATAAAATTGTAACTACCTTAACTAATTTTAACATAGGTATTTCGAGCATTAGAGCTACCATTGGCCCCACGGTAACCCTCTACGAAATTGTGCCGGAGGCCGGCATTAAAATTTCTAAAATTAAAAACCTGGAAGACGACATAGCCTTGAGCCTTTCTGCATTGGGGATTCGCATTATTGCCCCTATTCCGGGTAAAGGCACTATTGGTATTGAAGTACCCAATAAAAATCGCGAAATGGTAGATATAAAAGGAGTGCTGGGTACCGAAAAATTTATGAAAAGTGATGCCGAACTACCGGTAGTACTGGGCAAAACCATTTCGAACGAAGTGTTTATGGTAGATTTGGCCAAAATGCCCCACATTCTTATGGCAGGTGCTACTGGCCAGGGTAAGTCTGTTGGGCTTAATGTACTGCTTACCTCGCTTATCTATAAAAAGCACCCTTCGCAACTTAAACTTGTGCTGGTCGATCCTAAAAAAGTAGAGCTTAGTTTATTTAACAAATTAGAAAGGCATTTTTTAGCCAAATTGCCTAATAACGAAGACGCCATTATTACCGATACCAAGCAAGTTATACATACGCTTAATTCGTTAACCATCGAAATGGATGCCCGATACGATTTACTAAAAGATGCCGGCACCCGAAATATTAAGGAGTATAATGCCAAGTTTATTAAGCGTAGGCTAAACCCCGAAAAAGGACACCGGTTTTGCCTTACATTGTATTGGTAATAGACGAACTGGCCGACTTAATGATGACAGCCGGTAAAGAGGTGGAATCGCCTATTGCCAGGCTGGCACAATTGGCACGTGCCATTGGTATTCATTTGGTAGTAGCTACCCAACGCCCATCGGTTAATGTAATTACAGGTACTATTAAAGCCAATTTCCCCGCCAGGTTAAGCTTTCGGGTAACTTCAAAAATAGATTCACGCACCATTTTAGATGCCGGTGGAGCCGACCAGCTGGTGGGTATGGGCGATATGCTTTTTTCGCAGGGTTCCGATACCCTAAGGCTACAATGTGCTTTTGTAGATACCCCCGAAGTAGAACGCATCTGCGATTTTATTGGTGAGCAACGTGGGTACGAATCGGCTTACCTGCTGCCCGAGTTTGATGGCGAGGAAGCCGGTGATAGCCTGGATGTAGATTTAAACGACCGGGATGCTTTGTTTGACGAAGCCGCACGTGTAATTGTAATGCACCAGCAAGGAAGCACCAGTTTAATACAACGAAAACTCAAATTGGGATACAACCGGGCAGGCCGCCTTATAGACCAACTGGAAGCAGCCGGAATTGTAGGGCCTTTTGAAGGCAGCAAGGCTCGTAACGTTTTAATTCCCGATGAATACAGTTTGGAACAATTATTGAATGAACTTAAAGGAAATTAAAATTTAACAGGAGGCATTCGTATTTTTGCACCTTCTGTTCGTATGCTTAAACAAGATTTATTATGACAAAGAAATTAGTAACAGGCATTATGTTAATGGCTATTAGCACGTTTGCCTCTGCACAAAACGCCAAAAGTATTTTGGATGCCATGAGCAAAAAATACAAGGCTATTCCATCGTTTACGGCCAATATAGAGTACACTATGGTAAATAAAGCCGATGGTGTAAACGATACTTTTAAAGGCAGTATTAAAGTAAAAGGCGATATGTATAGCCTTACAATGGGTGGGCAGGAAGTAATTAATAACGGAGTGACCGTTTGGACTTACCTACCCGATGACAATGAAGTTAATATTGATAACCACAGTGCCGAATCGGGCGATATTACCCCATCGAGTATTTACACCATTTATCAAAAAGGATTTAACTATGTACTGCTTACTCCTATAACCAAAGGAGGTAAAAAATACGATGTAATTGATTTGATTTCTACAAATAAGGAAGCGCAGTTTTATAAAATAAGACTCGAAATTGCACAAGCCGATAAAACTCTAAATAAATTTACCATGTACGATAACGAGGGAAGTGAGTTCTCGTACACCATCTCAAATTTTAATGGAAATGTGAACCTAAGCGATTCCGATTTTGTGTTTGATGAAGCTAAGCATAAAGGTGTTGAAGTAATTGATTTAAGGTAATAGATACCTGCACTTTGTAAAAAAAAGCCACATATTGTGGCTTTTTTTATACCGTTTAAAAATTATAAGCCTTAAGGCTACCAACTTTAGGTAATTAAAATTACCTTGGTAGCCATGCCCGCAACAGCTATTTAGTATGACAAATAATTCTTCAAAGCAAATAAACCAACCCATTTGGTTGGCATTAGCCACAGCCCTGGGCATCCTGTTGGGGGCACAGTTTGTAGATAAACCGGTAACCTCCAAGGCCTCGGGCAAGGCAGTAGATAAACTGCAGGAGGTACTCCTTAGTATAGATAATAATTATGTAGATAGTGTAAATATCAATAAATTGGTTGAGCAAGGCATTAAAGGGATGCTACAAGAGTTAGACCCCCATACCTCGTACATACCAGCTAACGAACTAAACCGGGTAAATGCACAACTGCGTGGCCATTACGATGGCATTGGTATTGAGTTTGATATTTTAAACGATAGCCTTACGGTAATTAAACCCAGTAAGGACGGTCCCTCGGCCAAAGCAGGTATTCAAATTGGCGATAGAATAATTAAGGTAAACGATGAAAATATTGCGGGCATAGGCCTTACCTCTAAAGGAGTTACGGAGCGGCTTTTGGGCGAAAAAGGTAGCAAGGTAACCGTGCAGGTTTATCGGCCTACCACCAAGCAAATACTTACCTTAACCCTGGAGCGCAACAGCATTTACCAACATACGGTGGTGGCTAACTACCTGATTAATGATACCACAGGCTACCTAAAACTAAAC
>JALWRJ010000255.1 GCA_026994125.1 Cyclobacteriaceae bacterium
AGTGGCACCTGGGTGCTTAACGGAAATCAAACCGAGCTAACTTTGAGTATTACTTACGGAAATGATAACCGAAATGAACTTTGGAAGATTAAAACCATATCAACTACCGATTTAATTTACACGTTTGACGTAGGTAGCAACACCATTGAAATGCGCTATACCCATTAAACTAGGGTATTATGCGGGGTTAAAATATTTTTTCCACCACCACTGAAAAACGATTAACGCCCAAATTTTTGCGGGGGCATCGCCCGGATTAGTTGATTGCAATTGTTGTTTTAAATGTGCAATGGCTGGGTAGTTAAAAACTCCTTGTTCTTTAATAAAGCTTTGTGCTAATACATCATGGTGGATAAGTTCGTAGAGTTCATTTTTAAACCAGCTTAACAAGGGTACTTCAAAGCCATGTTTTTTACGGTTAAACAACCCGGCTGGTAAATCTTGTGCAAACGCTTCTTTAAGAATATATTTTCGGTTGTGGCCATTAATTTTGAACGCATCGGGGAGAGTAAAAGCAAAATCTACGATGCGGTGGTCTAAAAAAGGTACCCGAACTTCCAGGCTATTGGCCATCGACATTAAATCTACTTTGGTTAGCATATCGCCAGGCAGCACCAGTAGGGCATCTGCTCGCAGGGTGTCTGTAATTTGTTCTGTACTATTTTGTAGTGTAAAAGGGTTGTATGCTGTGTCAATTTGCCGGGGAGGGTTGGCCATGATGGCCGATACATACCGGGCATCGGCAATGGCGGCCCATGCCCAGTAGCGCTCGGCAGGGCTAAGTTTGGCAGCTGTAGCAAACCGGTTTAATTGCCTAAATACATTGGTTGCCGGGTTGTTGCGCGAGGCAGGTAGTATGCTCCACAAACCCGACAGGCCGGTTGCCATCCAGGTTTGCCAGTTTTGGTGTAGCATTTTATAGATAGCCCTGTGCTTATTGTACCCGGCAAAAAGTTCATCTGCTCCATCGCCTGAGAGGGCAACCGTAACGGCTTTGCGGGTTTCTTTGCTTAAAATATACACCGCCAGGGCAGACGAATCGGCAAACGGTTCATCCAGGTAATCGAGTACATCGTACACATGGTTCAGCAAGTCGTTATTAGTGAGTTTAAAAACAGTATGGTTGGCGCCTATATGCCTGGCTACCCGGTTGGCGTGCTCGGTTTCATCAAAATAAGGCTCATCTTTATAGCCAATGGAATAAGTGTTTAAGGTGTCAAGGTGCCGTGCTGCCAAAGCCGAAATGATGGAGGAGTCCACCCCTCCGCTTAAAAAAGCTCCAAGCGGAACATCAGAGACTAACCTGTCGGTTACTGCTTGCTCTAAAAGCGTTTTTAAGCTGGCTTTGGCTTGGATAAATGATTGATTACCAGTTGTTTGATTCAGGTTATAATAGGGGTGCTCACTTATCTTACCTTGTGCTATTTTTAAATAATTGCCCGGCAAAAGTTTACGTATGCCTTGCCACATAGATAAGCCACCCGGCAAGTAATTGAGCTGTAAATATTGGGCAAGTGCTTGTGTATTTAATTGTTTAGGTATGCCGTAGGCTAAAATTGATTTTACCTCCGAAGCAAAAAGCAGCTTGTCTTCGTCCTGGTAAATGTGCAAAGGCTTGATGCCGTATCTATCGCGCGCCATCAGCAGTGTGTTTTCCCGGCTATCGTAAAAGGCAAATGCAAAAAAACCGTTGAGTTTGGGTAGGCATTTTTCTTGTTGCGTAATTAATAAGTGCAATAAAACTTCGGTATCGGAATGGCTTATAAAGGCCACCCCTTGTTGTTGAAGCTGGGTGCGAAGTGCCTCAAAATTGTATATTTCGCCATTAAAAATAAGATGGTACCGATTAGTTGCATCGGTCATGGGTTGGTGAGCCATAGGGGAAGTATCGATAATGGAGAGCCTACGATGCCCTAAGCCAACATTATGGTTATGAAAAATACCCTGGTTATCAGGGCCCCGGCTGGCCAGTATTTCGGTGGCTATGGCCAGGTTTATCATATTAAACCTGCCTACTTCGTTAAATGCATAAATGCCGGTTATTCCACACATAGTTTCAAATAACCGGCATTTTTAAAGATAAACCAACCGTAAAGTCAAAATCAGTGTGAATTTAACGAAGCTTTGCTGCGCTTGCTGCCGGTTACAATATTGTACAGGGTAGTGTAGTTTGCATCGGTTTCGCCTTTTTGCATAATACCCGGTGTGCGGTACACTTCAATTTCCTGTTTGCTAAACCACCCTACTTGCCCGCCTGTAAATTTGCTTTCGTGCACAATGGCATTATCGCTTACTCTAATAACCAGGTAGGTAATTTGGTTGGCAGGTTGCAAAGATGTGCCCTTTACCTCATGAACGCACAGCATATAGTTGCCATCTGCATTGGGCAGGTATTGCAGATTGTCGCCCAGTTTGCTAACGGCCAGTTGCCTGTATGAATCGTTTTGGTTGTTTGGAGGATAACTTTTTTCCCCGGTTTCAACATTATAAAGAGTTACAAAATCGTTTCTGTTCTGGTCTTTACGTACAACTCCGGGAATATGGAATACTTCGATATGTTTTGCATCACGCCATTGTACGGTAGCATTTTCTTGTTTATCTTGTAGTACAATATCGTTGTTTTTTACATCAATAACCAAGTAATGTACGGATTTTTGAGGGTTACCCGAAGGTGTGCTTTCTTTTTTAATGCACAACACATAATCCTTATCTTCATTTAATATGTAATCAACTCCGGTGCCTAATTTGGCCTGGGCTATGGTTTTATAAGGTGTAGTTTCGGTACTCGACATACTTACTTTGTGGCTGGTACACGCCATGAACGAAACCAGCAGCATACTTATGAAAATTTTGTTCATTGCTTATTTAATCAATATTTTTTTGGTTGTTCTGCTATTACCATATATAATTTGAGCCACGTATATGCCAGGCTTTAAAACACTGGTATCCAGTTGTTTAGTTATGGTAAAGCTAAGTTTTTCCATCTTGCCTGCCATATAAACGGCTCCTTTAGCATCGATGATGCTATACTTAACACTGCCTGTATAGGGATTAGAAAAATCGAGTATAATTTGGTTGGTGGCAGGGTTGGGGTACACCAACAAATCGTTATTAAAGTAGTCGTTTGCTAACCCTGTGATAATATTTTCGAAATTAGATTCGCCAATACAACCATTTACACTTACAGCCACCTTGTAATTTCCTTTTACATTGGTAATATAAGTTTGCTCGGTAGCTGTTTTAATAGAGTCGCCATTTAAAAACCATTGAAAGGCCTCACCGTTAGAAGCCGTAAGTTTGGTTTTAGAATTATCGGTAGGCAGGGCTTCGGAGGTAAAGGTAGGGGTATGTGTAGGCGCAGTAGAAATGGCATCGGTTTTGGTTTCAACCTGGGTGCCATTTACCGAGCTCTCAACCGTAAGCACTACGGTACTTTTACCGGTACCCGAATAGGTAACCTGGTGGGGGCCAACCCCCGAGGCGGTAGCCGGTGTAGCATTAGCACCAAAATCCCAATTAAGAGCTGTGATACTGCCTGTTGATTCGTTGGTAAAAGTTACCACCTGGCCTTCGCATCCGGTATTGCCTGTAAAACTAAATGCTGCTGTTGCCGGCCCGGAGGCAGGTCCGGTAAGTTTAAAATCGTCTAAGGCCATACCAACATCTACTGTTGCGGCATCGGTTAAAAATTTAAAACGGAAGGCTACAATGGAGTTCCCGGCCAAATCGGATACATCGGTACTAAATGTTTGGAATTGCCCTCCGGTATTTCCACTAAAAATAGGAACACTTGCTCCAAATACCGATTGTGGATCGCTGGTAGTAGTGTACCAACCAGCTTCTTTTACCGGGTTTAGTTTTTTCCAAGTAGCCCCTAAATCGGTGGTGTATTCTACTATAAACCCATCCCAAGTATCTTCAAATTGGTACTTGGCTTTAAATTCTAAGGTATATTGGCCCAGGTTCGAAAAATCGAAGCCGGGGGTTATTAGCCTTGAATCGGAGTTGTCAACATATTCGTTTTCGTTAATACCTGTAACCCACGCATTTGTACCACTGGCTGTGCCATCTTTACCGGCAATAGAGGAACTGCCTAATTCAAAGGAGGTTCCTGCTACATGTTGCACAGCAAAATCGGTGGTATTGGTTTCAAAATTGCCTCCATCGGCCAAGGTGTAAGTACTACCACGTTTGGCTAATACCGAAACAAAATCTGTTTTGGTTTGGGTGTCGTTACCCGCAGCACTGGTTATGGTAAGTGCCACAGTGTAAACACCCGGAGTGGCGTACACATGTGTAGGGTTTGCAATGGTAGCGGCTGCGGAGCCATCGCCAAAATCCCAGCTATAGGTTTGTACGCCATTAGACTGCGCTGTAAATTGCACCGATTGCCCTTCAAAAATAGTGGTTTCATCAGCCGTAAAATCTGCTACCGGGTTAGAGGTTAATACCTCAAAATCGTCTATCATAAACCCATCGCCCTTATACGCATCGGTACTAAACCCACTACCTACGGAACTTACAAACCTAAACGAAACATGGGCTTGCCCGGCCAGGCTGTTCAACGAAAATTCTGTGTTTTCGTTATGTACAGTATTATCTGTACCACCAGCTACATTGCTGGCCGACCAGCCTATTTTATCGGAAAACAAGCTACGGTTAATAGAACAACCTGTATTATCGCCCCGATTATACCAGTTTACAGCTCCATATTCGGGGTAAGAGGAGCCCAGCCTAAACCAGGTAGCTCCTCCATCGGTGCTATATTGCAGTTGTAAGGCTTGCGGGCCGTTGCAAAATACTGTAGATACACTTTTTCTAAATTTTAAGGTATAATTTTTAGTGGCATCGGATAAATCGAAGGCCGGGGTGTAGAGGGCTGATTTATAATTGTAGCCCAAATCGGTGATGTCGGCATCCAAATCGGTTTTCCAGGCCTTTGTACCCGAGTTTACAGTTGTAATCTGGTTGGTAGGTACTCCTAATTCCCAATGGCTCACACCATTATGTAAAGCTTTACCAACATACTCGTTAGGGTTCGATTCAAAATCGCCTCCATCGGCTGCTGTATAGGGGGTTGCTTTTACAGGGAGAATGGTTACGTACCCTGTTTTGGTTTCGGTATCGGCTCCGGCATCAATAGTAAGTGTTACATCGTAGGTGCCGGGTGCAGTGTAGGTATAAGCAGGGTTTTGTTGGGACGAAGTACCCGAACCATCGCCAAAATTCCAACTCCAATCGTTATTTGGCAATAATGAAGCGTCTTGAAACTGTACAGGCACACCTACATAGCCAACTACCTGGTTGGTTTTAAAATCGGCCTTGGTGGTAGTAGCAAACACATTTGTGGTAAAAAGCCCCCTGCCAAAAGTGGCTACTATAACGGTTTGGTCGGCCGCCCGGTATTTAAGCATATCGCACCTTACATTGGCCAGGCCTGTATTGGTGGCTTCCCAGCCGGGGTTGGTAGCGCTAATATCATTAGTTGACCACACTCCAAGCTCAGTAGCTAATAGTACCTGCTTGGTGTTAACAGGGTTATACAACCCCCACCTTACCGGAATATCAGGTAAGTTATCCTCTTTATCTACCCAGGAACTTCCTCCATTAGTGGTTTCAAAAACCGAAGAAACACCATAGTTTGAATAGGTTACCAATAATTGATTATCGGAAGTGCCAATATCTATGCTTGATACCCAGGAGCCTCCATTAGCAATGCCTGAAGAAATAAGTGTACTGGTTGGGGTAGCTGTATCGGCAGCTTCCACTTTGTAAACATTTCCATTATCAACCCCAATAAAAAGCAGGTTGTTGGTGTAGGGCGAATGCTTTATGGTTGTAATTCTACCCCCACCTAAATCAACCGAAACGGTGGCTAGCGATGTAGGCGTACC
>JALWRJ010000256.1 GCA_026994125.1 Cyclobacteriaceae bacterium
GTAATCCCGATTGATGTTTACGTACAAAATAAGCCCAGTCGGGTTGGTCTTGTACCAGGCAGGGAAGCCCGTAGGCGGCATACTCAAATAGCTTGGTGGGTACTTTGCCTTTGGTGCTTTTATTGGGCAGGTAAGGTAATAGCCCAACCGAAGCCTGTAATAGCGCTGCTTCAAGCCGGGCATGTGGAATGGGGTGAGGCGAAACATGTAACACAATACCGGAGTGGTTTTGAGCCAGGGTGTTAAGTTTATGTGCCAATTGAGCTGAGGCGCAGTGCCCAATTATGCATAATTCGGCTTGCGGATACCGGCTCTTGAACTTAACAAAAAAATCTACTCCTTGCAGTACCCCATACTCTTGAGCAATAGTGCCACTAATAATAAATTTGGTAGTAGCCATTGACTGGAAGCGCATGCAGATTTTTTCTGATTTAAGCGCCTTGTTTTCTAGAATGGTGAACCGTTTACCTACAAAGGTTAGTTGTTGTTCGTATATTTTTTCGGCCAAAAAAAAGCAGGTAAATAGGGGAGCGGTAAGCCATTCTTTGGTGCGTACCCACCCGGCAAGTAAATGTTTAACTACCACCGGGTAGTTAGATTGGTACAAGAGGTTAAAGGCATAATTTTCGCGAATATCGTAGATAATTTTACTGCCAAATATTATTTTGTATAGGCTTGTAACAAAAAGTAAATCAGGTGAGTTAACTATAATTAGTTTAGGTTTTACTTTAACATAAAATGTAAACATTTGCCAGCGGGCTATCCAGCGACTAAATCCGGTACGGTTAAATTTTCTTAGGGGTAAAAAGGTTATTTTCTTTTCGCTTACTTTTATCTTTGACGGATAGCCTGCACAGTATAGTTGGTACTTGCCTGAGTGGGCTAAGCTTTGTGCCAGCTTTTCGTAACCTCGTATATCGTTTACGGGTTTAAGAAAGGATGCGATGCAAATTTTTTCTTTCACAGTTGTTAAGATAGTACAGAAATATGACGGACAAAAATTTAATTGAAAATGCTTGGGAAAACCGTGAGTTGTTAAGCGAAGTAGCGACCAGGCAAGCCATCGAAGATACGGTGGCTCAACTTGATGCAGGAACCTTGCGTGTGGCAGAGCCACAAGGAGATGATTGGGTGGTAAACGATTGGGTAAAGAAAGCGGTAATCTTGTATTTCCCTTTGCAAAAAATGGAAACCATAGAGGTAGGTCCCCTGGAATTTCACGATAAAATTAAGTTAAAAACAGGGTATCAGGAAAAAGGTATTCGGGTAGTGCCGCATGCCATTGCCCGGTATGGAGCATTTGTAAACCGAGGGGTAGTTATGATGCCATCTTACATTAACATTGGCGCTTACGTAGATAGCGGTACCATGGTAGATACCTGGGCTACTGTTGGTAGTTGTGCCCAAGTGGGTAAGGATGTACACTTAAGTGGCGGTGTAGGTATTGGCGGGGTATTAGAGCCTGTGCAAGCTGCTCCGGTTATTATTGAAGACGGTGCGTTTATTGGTTCGCGTTGCATTTTAGTAGAAGGGGTTCGGGTGGGCAAAGAAGCCGTGCTGGGAGCCAATGTAACCTTAACAGCTAGCTCCAAAATTATTGATGTTACCGGCTCTGAACCTGTAACCCATACCGGCTATGTGCCTCCACGGTCGGTGGTAATCCCCGGTACATACCCCAAAACATTTCCGGCAGGCACTTTTCAGGTGCCTTGTGCGTTAATAATTGGTACACGTAAAGCCAGTACCGATAAAAAAACTTCGCTCAACGATGCCTTGCGAACCCACAATGTATCGGTTTAATTTGGCATTCCTTTTGATAGCACCACGGTATGAAAAAAATAATTTTACTTACAACCTGTTTGCTAGGTGGTATAGTGGCTCGGGCACAACCCGATAAGGTAAATTACAATGCCTACAACTACCTTGCACGCCCAACCTTTAAACGAGGTGAATACCTGGAGTATAAAGCAACATTTGGTATTTTTACCGTGGGTAAAGGTACCTTTCAGATTCAACCTACCTTGCACAAGGTAAACAATAGAATTTGCTATAAGCTTGATTCGTACGGTAAAACCAGCGGGTTTGTGGACTGGCTGGCTCCGGTAGATGACCACTGGGGAGCGTATGTAGATACCACTTCGCTGGTTACCCATATTGCCTACCGTACCCTGCGCGAAGGTAAATACCGTAAAAACGAAGTGGTTTATTTCGATTTTGAGAAAGATTCGATTAAAGTAAAAGACTTTAATTTTGATGCCAATACCTATAAAGAACCTGTTTACTATACCATGGAGCGGCTTACGCGCGAAATGATGTCCGGTTTTTTGTATTTACGAACCGTAGATTTTAATGAACTTCAAAAAGGCGATACGGTAGAAATTTACTCGTTTTTAGAAGATACTTTTTACGATTTTAAAATTGTAGTGTGGGGCAGGGAAGAATTGAAAACTAAAGCCGGCACATTTAAAAGCATAAAATTTGTTCCGGTAATGCCGGATAATAATACCTTTGAAGAGGGAAATTCAATATATGCGTGGTTTTCGGACGATGACAACAAAATTCCATTAAAAGTGGAGGCCAAAATGTTTATTGGACATGCCGGTATTGAACTAACCGAATTTCAAAACCTAAGCAAGCCTCCCGGGCTTGTGGATTAAACTATAATGCAAAATGAAAACATTCCTACTACTGCTTTGCCTTACATTTCCGGCACTTACATTTAGTCAGCAAAGTAAAACTATTCAGTTCGAATCGGGTGATGGCCTAATGCTAACAGCCGATGTGTATATGCCTCATCCCAAAACGGCTCCTTTTATCGTGTTGTTTCACCAAGCCAGGTGGAGCCGTGGCGAATACCTCGAAATAGCCCCCAAGCTAAACCTGATGGGCTTTAATTGCATGGCCGTAGATTTGCGCTCGGGTGGGCAGGTAAATGGAGTTAAGAACCAATCGTTTATAGAGGCTCAAAAGAAAATGAAACCCACCGAATACGTAGATGCCTACCCTGATATTGATGCTGCTGTAACCTATGTAAAAGAATACTATGCCAAGGGAGCTCTCATTATTTGGGGCAGTTCCTATTCATCGGCTTTGGTGTTAAAGTACACAGGCGACCACCCGAATAAAGTGGCGGGTGTGCTTTCTTTTTCACCGGGCGAGTACTTTCATAGCCAGGGTAAATCTAACACCTGGATAACCGAATCGGCTGCCCATATTACCCAACCGGTATTTATTACTTCGGCCAAAGGCGAAAAATCGAGTTGGCAAGGTATTTTTGAGGCCATTCCTTCGAAACATAAAACAAGCTTTTTACCTACCACAGCCGGTAATCATGGGGCACGTGCCCTTTGGAGCAAATTTGGCGACTCGGTGTATTATTGGAATGCCGTGGAACAATTTTTAACTCAATTTAACTAGGCAAACTCCCCCTTTTTATGCATAAACTAACCTCCTACACTTATCTTGTTTTTCTAAGTATTGTACTCTTTTCTTGTACAGGTAAAAAATCTATTGAAGGTGACCAATATTATGAAAATGGCCAATACGAACAAGCGTTGGAATCGTACTCCAAGTTTTTAAAAATATATCCGCGAAATCTAAAAACCCTGTACAACCGGGCCATGACCTACCAGCAGCTAGGCAGGGAGGAGGAGGCCATAGCCGATTTTACCAAATTGCTAAAGTTATCGCCCCGCCATTTGGAAGCTCGCATAGCTTTGGGTGAGCTAAAATTTGCCCGGGCAGATTACGAAGGAGCGTACTACGAATTTGACCAGGCAGTAAATGTACGTAAAAATAGTAGCCTGGCGCACCTTTACCGTGCCAAAGCTTTGCAAATGCTGGGTGAGTTTAGGAAAGCTAAAAAAGATTACGGTATTGCCATTCGGCTGGATGCCAATAATGGCGTGGCTTATTTTTACCGGGGTACGTTAGAAATATCGCAAAAAAAGAAGAAAGCGGCCTGTAATGACTTTAGAAAAGCACAAACCTTGGGTGTGAAAGAGGCGGAACAAGCCTTAGCTAAATATTGTAAATAGGATACTACTGTAAACCAACAAGCGTATGCAGCTAATTGAATGCCCCAGAGACGCCATGCAGGGAATACATGCCTTTATTCCTACGGAAATTAAGATAAACTACCTGAACAAGCTGCTACGGGTTGGGTTTCATACCCTCGATGTTGGAAGTTTCGTATCGCCCAAAGCTATTCCTCAAATGGCCGATACCGCCCAAGTGCTGGCCGGCCTTAACTTAACTGATACCCGCACCCGGCTATTGGCTATTATTGCCAATATGCGTGGTGCCCGAGAGGCCGCTGCCCATAAAACTATTGACTACCTGGGCTACCCACTTTCTATTTCCGAAACTTTTCAGCAACGTAACACCAATAAATCCATTTCCCAGGCCCTGGAAGATGTAGCTGCCATACAAGCGCTTTGCAAAGAACAGGATAAGCAGTTGGTGGTGTATATTTCGATGGCTTTTGGAAACCCGTATAACGATCCTTATTCGCTTGACTACCTGGAACAATTTGCCGGTGTTTTAGCTTCGTTGGAGGTAGATGTGGTTTCCTTATCCGATACGGTAGGGGTGGCCACTCCGGCTCAGCTTTCAGAGGTTTTCACAAAGCTTTCAACCACCTATCCGGCTATGCCTATGGGCGTGCATTTGCATTCGAACCCGGCAACGGCAGCTGCAAAAATAACCGCTGCCTTACAAGCAGGGTGTACACGCTTTGATGGAGCCGTGCTGGGGTATGGCGGATGCCCTATGGCCAAAGATGAACTTACCGGAAATATAGATACTGCTACCATTATTGCTGCACTATCGGCTACTAATCCTCGCAGCCTGCAACTTAACATGGATGCTTACCAGGAAGCAGCTCAATATGCGCAATCCGAGGTGTTTGGCAAATATCAGTAACATCTTTGATTTTAGTATGGCTTCTATATCACTCAACCGGGCTGCTGTTTTTAAAAATGAAGTGCTTCACTATATGCAATCACTTGGGGTTGAAGTTGAAGACCACGGTGCAGCCTATTGGCTTCCGGCCTTTAAAGTAAGCCTGGTGCTGCATTTTGTTACTACACCTACTGACGAGGAGCTGCACTCCTTAGGTGCTCCTTCGGTACATATATGGCAAGATGTATGGATAACCAAACGCAAAGTGGTGGAGTCGCGCTTACGATCGTTGGTAGGCCAAACCCAGCGTATCCACGGCCGGGCAACCCATGTTGTTAAGCTTACCAATCCTGAGTTGCTCCATTTTTTAGCCGAAAATCACTTAAACGAACCCATCCCGGCCAAGTTTAAGTATGGCTTAACCCAGGCAGGCAGGCTAGTGGCTGTGGCTTCGTTTAGCGATGCCTGCCCGATTCATCGGGACAACCAAGTGTACCAATCGCACCAGTTGTTGCGGTTTTGTAGCCTAAACGGAACAACAGTAGTGGGTGGCCTAAGCAAGCTGCTTTCGCACTTTGTGCATACACACCCTACCGATGATATTATGACGTATGCCGACCTGGATTGGGCTAAGGGTAAAGGATACGAGCAACTCGGTTTTAAACAAATAGGCAGTTTGCCTCCCCAAACCTTTACTGTAAACCCACTTACCTTTAAGCGAACTTACATTAGCGAACAAACCAAACCAACTGAAGGCTCCGTTTACTATAAAAATAGTGGAAGCATTAAGTATTTATTAGATTTTACACACGCATAAATAACCCATGAACAAGCTCCTTGTAATAACCGGCCCCACCGCTGTGGGCAAAACAAAGCTGGCAGCCAGGGTGGCTTATGCCATCGGAGGCGAAATAATTAGTGCCGATTCGAGGCAGGT
>JALWRJ010000257.1 GCA_026994125.1 Cyclobacteriaceae bacterium
CATTAAAATCATCGCCTTTAAATTTTTGTGTGTAAGGCCTGGAAAGCACGAGTTGAAAAACATCCCCGAGTTTACAATGATGTTTAGCTTTGGTTACTAATTGCTTGTACTCATCGTTGGTAACAGCCGATTCTTTTTGCATGGGTGTAAAACCAAAACGGGCTCCATTTTGTTGATTGATGAGTTCAATGATAGCCGGCAAGCCCGAAGGTTCGTTTTTTGAAAGCGTATTTTCCAGTAGGTGCAGCCGACTATTAAAATGATCGAAGGCAATAATGTAGCGGAAGTAATGAAATTGAATTTCGGGAATTTGTGATGACGGGGTTTGTTGGTAGCTATCGAAGTACAAGGCAGCCTCAAATGTTAAATAACCAAATGCTCCGTTGAGCGAGGTAGCCAAATGGTTAGTGGAAACTACATCATATTTTTGGTGAAACGCGTTTAACCTGCTGGGTACATTGGTGGTTTTTCCTTGTATAACCAGCGAATCGAATGGTTCGAAGGCAATAAATGAAAAACTGTTTTCTTTGCCTTGGTAGTCGGAACTTTCGAGCAGTACCGATACGGGAAATTGCTCGCGTACTTTAAGGTATATACTTACAGGTGTAAGTAAATCGGCCAATTGAGTATGGATGTGGGTGTAAATTTTTTTCTTCATTTTTTATACATAAAAAAAGCCTGCTGAGTGAATCAGCAGGCCTATATTAGTTAGCTATAACTATAGTAATGCTATCACTCGCTTCGAGCAAATGATAACCACCACCAGTTTATAGTTTGTGTTTTGTTCATGGGGCAAATGTAAATCTAAAAAAAATTAAGAAACAATACTTAGGTAAAATTTATTTCACTTTTTTGCATCAAATTTAAATTTTAGATATTTAATGCTTTCTCCAGCTTCATAAAATTTTTGCTCAAACTTGGTTTTAATGCCATGGTGCTCATTAAGCAATTCCGATTTGTACAGGTTAGTGGTGTAGGTTAAATTTAAGATATCGTTGCGTTGGGCAAGGGTTTCCAAGGTGTAATCAAATAAGCCGGTATTATCGGTTTTAAATCTAAACCAGCCTTTGGGTGCTAATATGCGTTTGTACATTTCCAAATACCTGGGATGGGTTAGCCTCCGTTTTTCATCGCGTAGTTTTGGCCTGGGATCGGGAAACGTAAGCCAAATTTCATCGACTTCGTTAGGAGCTAGTAAAGACTCTATTTCTAAGATATGGGTACGTAAAAATGCCACATTTTGTAGATTTAGCTCGATGGCTTTGCTGCTTCCTACCCAGATGCGTTCGCCTTTAATATCTACGCCAATATAGTTTTGGCCAGGAAATTTTTGTGCCAGGCCAATGGTGTATTCTCCTTTGCCACAGGCGAGTTCCAGGGTTATGGGGTTGTTATTTTTAAATTGCAGGGAGCGCCAGTTACCTATAATTTTATCAAATAATGCTTTGCCAGGTTCCAGTGTATTATCTCTGGTTTTTAAATCGGCAAATCGCTGTAGTTTACTTCGCATGTTTACATTACTTAGCCACAAAGGTAGCAAGGCGCAAAGAACCACAAAAAGAAATTAAATAGGAACACAATTTTAGTGTAACTTTAGGCCTTTGTGAATGAATGGCCGCAAACCTTTACAAATCGTCTATTTCGGCCACTACAAAAGTAGAGCCTCCAATAAAAATAAAATCGTTTGGTTCGGCTTCTATTTGAGCTCTAAAAATGGCTGATTTTACTGAAATAAATGAATCTCCTTTTAAGTCATAATTAGCAGCCTCTTTTCTCAATACTTCTGCGTTCAATGCTCTGGGTATTTCTGCTGCACAAAAGTAATACGTAGCATCTTTGGGTAGTAAAGAAAGCACCTCTTTTATTGATTTATCCTCTACCATTCCCCAAACAATGTGCAACTTCTTAAAATCATAGTTCTGGAGCTGTTCTATAATCATCTTAACCCCATCTACATTATGCCCTGTATCACAGATAGTTAAGGGGTTTTCAGAAAGCAATTGCCAGCGGCCTTTCAGCTTGGTGTTTTGCACTACGTTTTCAAGTCCTCGCTTCATTTCATCCTCTGAAATATTAAAATCGTTTAGCTGCTCAATGCTGGCCAGCACACCTGGAATATTATGCAATTGGTAATTTCCTTTTAAATCGGGCAGTAGCCCTTCTAAAAAAACTTCGTTATTTTTAAGTACATTGAGCCGGTTGGTAGAAGCTTGCTCTATGTGGTAAGTATCTGTAGCAAAATAAAGGGTGGTATCTACTGCTTTTGCTTTTTGTTCAAAAACAGCTATAATTTCAGGTTGTTTTTGACTAATAATCACCGGCACAGCTGGTTTTATAATTCCGGCTTTTTCCTTGGCAATCTGTTCCAGGGTATTGCCCAACAGGGCTTGGTGGTCGAGCCCAATATTGGTTATAAGCGATACTTCGGGCGTAATAATGTTGGTGGAATCGAGCCTACCACCTAAACCCACTTCAATAATGGCGATATCTACTTTATTTTTTGCAAAATAATCAAAGGCCATGGCCACCGTGATTTCAAAAAAGGAAGGTTTGATTTTTTCAATAATCGACTTTACTTCTTCCACAAAAACAACAACCTCTTGCTCAGCTATTTCAGTACCATTAATGCGCACACGCTCGGTAAACGATTTTAGATGTGGAGAAGTGTATAAACCCACTTTATAGCCTGCTACTTGCAATATAGAAGCCAACATATGCGAAGAGCTACCTTTGCCATTGGTGCCTGCTACGTGAATAGTTTTGAACTTATGCTGAGGATTACCCATTGCTTCCATCAATTCCACAATGTTTCCTAAGTCAACTTTATACGCTGCCGGCCCAATGCGTTGAAAAATCGGCAGGTTATGGTAGAGGTAATCCAGGGTTTGTTGGTAGGTCAATTTGATATTATTAAGAAGGCTCAAAATTCGTAATTAATTACAAACCTTGAGCCTTCTTAAGCACTTTAAAATATTAATGATTATTAACTTTCTCCTTCCCTCAGTAATCTTCTGATAATTTTTCCCACATTGGATTTCGGTAATTCATCGATAAACTCGATATGCTTGGGACGCTTGTAATTGGTTAGTCCTGCTTTGCAACATTCCATCACTTCATCTTCGGTTAACGAGGCATCCTTTTTAACAATAAATACCTTCACCGCTTCGGTGGTTTTTTCATCAGGTACACCTATAGCAGCTACTTCAAGCACTTTATCATGCGCCACAATTACTTCTTCAATTTCGTTTGGATATACATTAAAGCCCGATACCAAAATCATATCTTTTTTACGATCCACAATTTTAAAGAAGCCATCCGCTTGCATCATTCCAATATCACCCGTTCTAAACCAATCGCCAAAAAAGGTGGCTTTCGTTTCCTCAGGTCGTTGCCAGTAGCCGCTCATTACCTGAGGGCCTCTGGCACAAATTTCGCCTACTTCGCCTTGAGGAAGTTGGTTACCTTCTTCATCCATTATGCACATTTCGGTGCTGGGTACGGGCGTGCCAATGGTGCCAATTTGCTCGGTTCCGTCAAGTGGGTTAACTGATAATACGGGTGAGGTTTCGCTCAGGCCATAGCCTTCGGCCAGGGGTTGGCCGGTTACTTGGTGCCACCGTTTTGCTACCGGGCCTTGAACAGCCATACCTCCTCCAATAGAGTATTTTAGTTTTGAAAAATCGACCTCAGCAAATTCTGGTTGATGCAGCAAACCGTTAAACAACGTATTTACAGCTGTAAACACAGTCATTTTTACCTTTTTTAACTCTTTTAAAAATGCTTTCATATCGCGTGGGTTGGTAATTAGCACATTGCGTGCTCCAATTGAAAACATTAAAAAGCAGTTTACGGTAAGGGCAAAAATATGATACAGCGGCAATGCGGTTACCACCAATTCATTTCCTTTATCGGTGTTTATGAACCAGGCATCGCTCTGCATGATGTTTGCACAAACATTACCATGCGAGAGGGTGGCACCTTTGGCTACCCCTGTAGTGCCCCCTGTATATTGCAAAAAGGCAGTATCGGTTAAGCTTAGTTCGGGTTGTGAAAAACTATGAGAAGCTCCTTGTTTAAGGGCTTTATTAAATGCAATGGCTCCAGGCAAATGATAGGCCGGCACCATTTTTTTGATTTTTTTTACTACAAAGTTGACGAGCATTTTCTTTAACCCGCCCAGCATATCGCCCAGTTCGGTTACTATTACTGTTTTAATATTGGTATCGCCCAAAATGGTTTCGAGGTTGTGCGCAAAATTGGATACAATAACAATAGCTACTGCACCGGAGTCGTTAAACTGATGTTTCATTTCGCGAGGGGTGTATAGTGGGTTGGTATTTACCACTACCAGGCCAGCTCTAAGTGCACCAAAAAGTGCCACAGGGTACTGTAGCAGGTTGGGCATTTGCAAGGCAATTCTATCTCCTTTTTTTAAGCCGGCTACCTGTTGCAAATAGCTGGCAAAATTGCGGGATAACTCATCTATTTGTCCATAAGATAACGACTTTCCCATGTTTTCAAAGGCAGGCAAGTCTTTGTATTCTTCCATTGATTTCTCTAAAATCTCTACAATAGATGAATACTTAGTTGGGTCGATTTCGTGGGGTACATCTTTAGGGTATGCTTTATACCAAATATGTTCACTACTCATAATGATGGGGTTAGGATTGCGTTAAAAATAATCTTTCTCCCGAAAATAGTACACAAACTATGAAATACCGAATGATGTTCTCTTAAATATACAGGGGTAAGTTAATTTGCAAAAAATACAACAAATAATGATAGCAGTTTCAAAAACTAACAATGCCATGAAACTTTTAGTAATTACCTTAGTATTAAACTTACTAAAAGCCATTAAAAATGAAAAAATTACTATTACCCTTGATTATTTTACTTAGCGGAGTTCCGATGCTGGCACAAGTTTCGGAGATTAAAGAAAATGTAGAAACAGACCAATCGACAAGTATTGACGACTCAGAGGCATCGATTAGTAAAAATGTAGATAGTGGATTAATTTTTGGCATTTTCGATTTTATTGGTACAAGCCTGGGTGAAGCTCAACGAGATGCCCTTAGCAACCGTGAGGACTACCCCGAACGCATTATGTTTGAGATTGGGGGTAGTTATGGAGCTGATTTTAATTATGGAGGGCAATATTGGCAAACGAATGCACGTGCAAATTGGGGCATTGTAGGCAGCGACTTTACCTATTCGGAACTTACAGATGCTACCGGAAAACTACAAACCATAGATTGGCTTATTGCGATTTTACGTGTTCCGATTAAACATTTTGTATTGGAGTATGGAATGGGGTCGATAATGTTGCCTGGATTAGATCAAACTTATTTTAAAACTTCTGCCGGTTTTGATTGGTTTTTGCCTGATGCACGGATGCATATAATAGGTGCCTATCAGTGGTCGAGCAAAACCTCGCTGGAAACTCGTTTTAAACGAAATGCCTATTTGCGCGTTCAGTTGGATGTGTTTCAAAAAGGTAAAATACACGTTAGCCCGCGTATAAGCTACCAATACCAAAGCTATTTTAGTCAAACCGAGGTGTCATTGGTAAATGCAGGTTTGGCATTTGCGGTGTATTAAATTTATAAATCGTCTGGGCTATAGTACATTTTAGCCCTGGCTTCTATATGTTGGTTTAAAAACAATTTTTTACAAAAATGGGCACGAATGGTCTGAATTGAATACACAACTAGGGTTTAGAACAATTTTTTCTTCGTCTAGCTACTCATGGCTTTTTGAATACGCTAATCAATGGAGGTCTTTGTGTCGCTTTCTTCTCCCCTTTTAATAATGCACGCTATTTCTTTCCTTGGCAC
>JALWRJ010000258.1 GCA_026994125.1 Cyclobacteriaceae bacterium
TATTAGTATCCCAATAAGAACTTTCGTCTGCATTGTCCCAATCGTCTGGTAGTTCATCTATGGCTTGGGTTTGGTTTTGTTGGCCACAGAAATACAGGGCGTGCTTTTTTCTAAACCCAATGTTAACCTGGTAAATGGCTCCCGGCTCGGCACTGATAATATCTTCTAAATTAAGCGAAAAACGGTTCCATTTGTTGAGGTTGGTAACCCCGGCATCGGTAAGTGGAATGGTTTTGGTTAGGATGGGCCTGGCTACTCTTCGTAATTGGTAATCGCCCCCCAACCTGTTTACTTGCAAGTATTGTAAAATGTTGTGTTCAAAAATTTTGATAACTGTTACTTCTACAGCCTTTAAACTTACGGCTTCAAAAGGCATAATTAGGCCTTTGGAGTTGGGCATAATGGCCTTGTTGTTTTCCACTACCAGGCGTACGGCTGGTTTAGATTGGTTAAATTCCAGGGTGGTTTCGTAATTTTCTTTTAAGGGCTTATTTTCTGCATTTTTGATGGCGTTTTCAATGTGCAAGGTTAGCTCGTTTTCGATGGTTTGGGTGGGGTAAATTTTTAGTTCATTTACATGGATAACGGTTCTTGGGTAGTTGTCCAAATTAGTAAAGCGCACTAGCCCGTTTACATTTTGTCGTTCGTTGAGGGGGTCGGAAAATAATATGGAAATGTAGTTTTCTTTACCTCGCACAATTTGGGTCGATACCACTTTAAATTCATCCAGTGCAGGGATATCTACCTCCAGCGTTTGGGTTTTGGTAAGGCCAAGAGGTTGCCCGTTTATGTGCAATTGTACTTTGCCGGGTTGCGAGGCTCTCTTAACATTTTCGATGGTAAAAGGGTAAGTGTTTTGCCGGGTGCCGGCCTGCCATGAAATAGATATCGGTTGGCCATTTTGCGTAGCGGTTACCATTTTTTGAATGGTTTCGGCTTCCGAAAAGTCGGCTGTTTGCAGATGAGCTTCAATTTTTAGCTTTGTTTTATCTGTTTTACTATAATACCTAATACCTTGGGTAGCAACTTCAAAATTTTGTTTTAGGGTTTTAACTTCAAATTTAAAGGTTTGCTTTTCAGCGGGTAGGTTCGGGTATAGCGCCTCTAACTTAAATGTTACCTGGTAAGTTTGGCCACTCTGCAGGCGAGAAGCTGGCTCAAAAACTACTGTTTGGTTATCTTGCCAATAGGTTTTACCTTCCAGGCCAGGGCTTATTTCAAATAGGGGCTTTTCTATAATTTTACCGGTAAGTGAATCGCCCATGTTTTTGGTTAGTTTAACCTTAATGGGGTCGGTAATGGAAATTACCCCGGCTGTATGAGCGGTAATTTGATCGACAAAGAGAGTTGTTGGGCTGCTAAATTTAACATTATCGTTAGAAGTGCAAGCTGCCAGTAGTGTAGCTGCTGCAAGCAGGAACGTATTAAAGTATTTCATGAAAGTAGAAAAATGGGTTAGTTAAGTAAAATTAGCCATTTTTTATAAATACTTACCCGGTATAAAAAAGAATATCCGGCAGTAGCCGGATATTCGTAGGTACAAATGGTATTTTTAGTGGAGAAACTTTCTAAAAAGCCATTTCTACTTGAAACCGAAACATCCAGAGGTCGTTTGTTTCGGGTATTTGAATAAATGTAAAATCGGTTTGAGCTTTTAAGTTGTGGCCAACAATATACTTTGAAAATCCGAGGGTGTATTGTTTGGTGTCTTTTCGTTGGGTTTCCACATCTTGAATAAGGCTGGTATATCGGCCGGCAACTTCTACATTATTTTTAAATAAGTATCCTACCTGTCCGGTAAGTGCTTTGCCTGTGTAAAAAGCCTGAGTAACCCGGCCGGTACTATCAGTAGCTACTACAGCACTACCTTTGGTTTGGCGGTTGGCGTATTCAGCCATGGCAGACCAGCCTTTATGTTTATAAATAGCATCAACAAAAACTGTTTTTAAATCTCTGGATTCATCTAACCAGGCGCCCAATTGCCCACGCGAGCGCTGTGCACTCACATTGTAGTCGTAGGTGGCACCTAACATTAGTTTGGGGCTTTCTTCACGCATTAAATCTGACGCAAAATACTCGCCTTTTTTGGTGAATTTACCAAACGGAAGCACCTCAATGCGCCCGGTGTAATCGTGGCCGTTTTTATTTTTCACTGTTACATTTCGGCCTTCGCCTTTTGAAATAGAAGCTATTTCGCGAACGACCACACGACCGATGCTATGATGGTGCCTAAGTTGAACCCCTTTGTCACGATCGAGGTTAAAGCGGGAGTTTAGTAAGCTGCGGTCAACGAATTGCAATTTTTGAGATGAAACTACCCGTTCGCGGTTGCCGGGTAGTTTAGTTTGGCCAAACCAAAGCGTGAAGTTTCCGGCAAAATTCCATTTTAGCACAGCATCTAAAATCATGCGTGTGGCACCATTGGTAAATTCGCTTACTCCACCAATATCACGGTTCGAAACACCAATTTCTACCTTATAAACCAGCTTTGGTGAAACCACAAATCCATCAAATTTTAAACGAAACCGCCTGATTAAGACATTATCGGCATAAGCTTTGGTTTCAGGTTCGTAGAAACCTTCGTATAAGGTGGAAAAACGCAATCCAAATTTTACGGCCATCGATGAGTCTTTCGCTGTCATTCGAATGCCCCTACCAAAGGTGTTATTTGAAATATCCTGGGCTACACTTATGTGCATTGCACATAGTAATACTAGTGCTAATGCGTATGTTTTTTGGGTGATTTGCATTAGTAGTAATTTAATTTTTGCTGCAAAATAAATAAGAGAAAAGATGAGAGCATATACGCTTTGTAAAAGTTAATAGTTTAATAACATTAACCGCCTGTAAATTGCACCAAGGAGCCCATTTAGTCAATTTTGTGTTGTTTTTTTACTTTTTTGGAAATTTTATTAACAATAAGTTAACATTGGCAATTTTACAGACCATCCTGGTATATGTAATTTTGCCTCAAATTTACCTACACACAAATGGAATATTCTTTTTTAGATTTTGTTGAGCTGATGGGAGCCCTAGGGTTCTTTATCTACGGCATGAAAGTAATGAGCGAGGGCATTCAGAAATTGGCGGGTTCAAAAATGCGTCAAATCTTAGGAGCTATGACCTCAAACCGATTCAAGGGTGTATTTACAGGGTTTCTACTTACCGCTTTAGTGCAGTCATCATCCGCTACCACGGTAATGGTTGTAAGTTTTGTGAATGCCGGTTTGCTTACTTTAACCGAATCTATTGGGGTAATTATGGGTGCCAATATTGGTACAACCGTAACTGCCTGGATTATATCATTAATTGGCTTTAAAGTTAAAATTGCGCATTACGCCTTACCTATTATAGCCATAGGTGCACCTTTGCTTTTTGCTTCAAAAAGTAAAACCAAAGCCGGTGGCGAAACCCTTATCGGCTTTGCACTGCTGTTTATGGGGTTGGCTGCATTAAAATCAGCGGTGCCCGATTTAAAACATAACCCTGAAATGCTTACTTTCTTGCAGCATTATACCGATATGGGGTATTTATCTATTGTTTTGTTTGTGGGCATAGGCACTATTGTTACGTTAGTGGTTCAATCATCGAGTGCGGCCATGGCTATAACCTTAGTAATGGCTAACCAGGGTTGGATACCCTTTGAGCTGGCTGCGGCCATGGTGCTGGGCGAAAACATAGGAACCACCGTAACGGCTAATTTAGCAGCCATTATTGCTAACGTGCATGCCAAGCGCGCTGCACGTGCGCACTTTTTGTTTAATATAGGAGGTGTTATTTGGATGCTGATTGTTTTTATTCCTTTTCTGAAAGTGATTGGCGCATACATGCAAACTACCGGTAGTGCTTCGCCATTTGTTGAGGCTACGGCCATTCCTATCGGGCTCTCATTATTCCACACCAGTTTTAATATTATTAACACATTTTTAATGGTATGGTTTGTAGATAAAATTGCTGCCATAGTAACTAAAATGGTGCCTTCGAAAGGCGATGATGATGAATTTCACCTGGAGTTTATTGGTATGAATATTATGCCTACTCCTGAAATTTCGATATTAGAAGCCCGAAAAGAAATTGCCAAGTTTGCAAAAATAACCACTAAAATGTCGGAGTTTACCAATACACTTATCACTAAAAAACAGGATAAGTCGCGCAGAAAACTCATGGAAAAAATGAAATCTTATGAAGAAATTACCGACCGTATGGACGTAGAAATTTCGACATTTTTGGCCAAAGTAGCCGAAGGGAATATAAGTGAAGATTCATCGTTTAGAATTAGGGCATTATTAAGCATAAACAACGATTTGGAGCGTATTGGTGATATTTTTTACCAAGTGTCTTTAACCATCCAAAGGCAGCTCGATTCCGAGCAATGGTTTTCTAAAGATCAAATTCAAAACCTGGTAGAAATTTACGATTTGCTCGATCATGCCTTGGCTATTATGCGTACGAACCTAAAAAGCGAGTACTCGGAAGTAACCATGGATGAAGCCCTGGAGGCGGAGCGAGCCATCAATGCTAAGCGAAACGAACTACGCAGACAGTACTTAAAACAGGTTGAAAAAGGTGAGTACAATGTAAAGGATGCTATTAATTACATAGAGTTAATTAATGGTTGCGAAAAACTGGGCGACCACGTAATAAATGTAACCGAAGCCATTACCGGGCAGTTGTAATTTCACTTCTTTAGTTGGGCAAATTATGCCAATTACCAGGGTTAAAATTTTGGACAACCAAAACTGTGGCCGTAGTAGTTGTTATTTTCACTAAGGAAAGTTTGTTTTATTTTACTGCACTACCAGTGCACTTCGTTTTCTATAGCCTTTTTAAAAAGTGTTAATTGGTTAGCCGCTCTATCAAGGTTGTGATCGGCATAGTGTGTGTTGTAATATATGTCATTTTCTAAGTAATCGGTTAGCATCCGTACCCCCATTAAAAAGGGCATATAAATAGCTGCCTTGGGCAATACCATTAGCTCAGCTTGTGTAAGTACACCTTGCAATGAAGTGATAAAAGAATCAGTAAACGCTTTAACCAAAGCCGGGTGGTAGTATGTTTGTTCTATATGCTTATCATCTTCCATGGTAGTACTACAAATGGTACGCACGGCATCTCCAAAATCCAAGGGAAGGTAGCCGGGCATTATGGTATCGTAGTCAATTACGCATTTTGCTTTATGGTTAGCATCAAAAAGCAAATTGCTAAGTTTGGTATCGTTATGGGTAATGCGTAGTGGGCAGGTTTTAATTATGTTGTTGAAAATTGAGCTTTGCTCTTTTTTGTTATCATTTATAAGCTTTATCCATGGTGTAGCCTTTTTTAATCTTTTTTCTGTTGCCGTAAATAAGCTTTCTTCGAGCTGTTTTAAGCGGAGGTTTATATCGTGAAAATCGGGCAAGGTAACAGTTAACTCCGTAGGGTTTAATCCGCTTAATAAACTTAGAAATGTTCCATATGCATTACCAGCCTCAGAGGCTAATTCCAGGCTCTCCGCCTTAAAATAAGTTGTCCCAGGGATATACTTATACATCCTCCAATAGGTTCCATTATGCGTTTTATAGAAGGGGTGCTTCTTTTTTGTTAAAATTAGTTCTAAATGTGCTGGAGGAGTGGGTAGCTCTTTAAAATACTGATTTACGCTACTAATGTTGTACATTAGCGCATCTACATCCTTAAAAATGTGATGGTTTATCTTCTGTAAGAAATACAAGGGTTTATTGTCTGAAATTCGCTTAATAACAAAACTTTGGTTGATTAGCCCATGCGAGACGGAGGTAAAACAATACTCAACCTGCTTGATGTTAAATTGCTG
>JALWRJ010000259.1 GCA_026994125.1 Cyclobacteriaceae bacterium
GTATAATTATTAGAGATAGCGAAGAAGCAAATGCTGAGGCAATAATTACAGGTAATAAATATGTTATTTTTCCAAACACAAGTGATAACGGAATAACAAGTGACGGTTATTTACCAATATTTGAAGATTTGAATGTTGATGAAAACTTAACTATTAAAAATGGCATATATAAAGCCTACTATGATTATGAGCAGGGTAAATATACTGCTGTTGCCTTGGATATAAAATAAATAAACCTACGATTCATGGACTATTCAGTAGTCCATGAATCACACTTTGATATTATGAAACATCCATGATTGATTCTAAACACACAAGGGGATGATTAAAAAAACTCATGTGAGAGCAGAGCGGTTCCATGGGTGCAAATCCCGATAATTATCGGGATGGAATTACTTTATTATCAGATAATTACAAAAATATAAACACATGAAATATTGTAAATTAATAGCTCTTATTTCCTTCTCAATTATTTTTATTAGTTGTTCCAGCCTGTTGTCAAAAATGTATGGGATAAAACAGTTAGATGGTTTCAACAAAGAAAGGTACAATGATTTTATTTCGAAACTAAAAGCGACAGATAAATTTTATAGTTTAGTTAGCGATACTAACCAGTATAATAGAGTAATAAATTTAGGACGAACAGCTAAAGCTAAAAATGACCTTGGACAGCCCATACAGATATTGTATTTTGAAAATAATGAAGTAAAGTCATTTCATGCAAATTGCTATGTTACAGGGGGCTTAACTAATTTGAACTGGAATACAGAAGATAGATTTTCTTCTTTTTTACCAAAATCTGCTGTAAACTTAGATAGCTTGACTATAACATTGGATGATTACATTAAAATTTATCCAAACATTTTAAATCATAAAAATAAAAAATATACTGTTTTGGTATTTTGGACACTTATGTTAGAAAAAATTTCGAACTCAGCAATTGAAACTGTTTTTGCTAATACAAAAAAATTCGGGAAAGAAAATGAAACGTCTATTATTTTGATTAATTCTGATGAATATTTTTCGAATATAGAATAAAGCCCATAACATTGCATAAGCGTAATGCTAGGTTAAAGTGCTAAATATGAGCGAATTAATTATGAATAAACTTCGGTTTAAATTGAAAGTTAAGTGTTTAATAAACCCGCACTACGCTTATACGAGACCGTTAGCAACAAAACAGAACTCAAATGAACGACAGAAACATCATTATATACTAAAGCCAAGAAGAGTAATTTGTAAATTATTTCGAGAAATCCTTGGCGAAAAAGGCACGCAGAATTATATCCTTTTGCTAAGTCTTGTTTTTTTATCAATTGGTTTTTACATAACATATAATGTGCATATTAAGCCCAACCTACCTAATAGGTACTCAAAAAAAACAACTAACATTACTTTGTCAAAAAATGGCGGTAAAGAAACAATGTGGATGACAATTAAAAACGCAGAAAAATATACAAATTTAAATTTTGATAAGGTTAGCCTTAAAAATAAGCTGCAACTACATTTTTATAGCTATTCGCCAATAAGCACAAACGGAGCCCAATAATATGGTTCCGCATAGTTGCCACCAGCAAGCATGGTTCGTTTTGCATTGGCTAGTGCCTGAGCGTAGCTTTGGTTATTAAGTGTGTTTTTGTAAAATTCAATCATTAATTGGCTGGTAGAGGCATCGGCTACACTCCAAAGCGAAACCACCATGTTTTTGGCTCCGGCATAAATGATGGCACGGGTAAGCCCAATAATACCTTCGCCCTTAGATAGTTTACCCAGGCCGGTTTCGCAGGCCGAAAGCACCACCAGGTCGGCATTAAATTTAAGGTTATAAATATCACCTGTAAACAAATTACCCGAGGAGCCATTTTGCATGGTTAGGCAAATGCGCGAACGCTCAGGGTGTTTTTCATCAACAATGCCATGGGTGGCAAAGTGCAAGGTTTTACTTTGAGCTACTTCTTTAGAAGCAACTACCTCTTTAGAAGCATTGGCCTCTAAATATACATTGGCCGGAGTGTTTGCTTCGGCAAACAAGGAGCCTATTTGCTCTACTTCTTGTTTTGTGGCAGGCAAATAGCTTAGTCCTTGCCCGGCAAATTCTACCGGAGCAAATAATGAAACACCCTCGGTTTGGGTACTTCTTTGTTCGGGCAATAAACCGGCTGCATATAAATACGAAACTTCCCATTTTTTTACTAAAAATGAATATGGGTCTTCGGGGTTGGTAAGCAGGGCTTCAAAAGGGATGGTAGCTAACCGCCCGCCCGGTACAATTAGTAGGTGCTGGGTGGTTTTAGGAAGTTGTTTTAAGCCTAATTGCTGGTAAAGGGAGTATCCCACTTGTGCAGTTGTAGTACCTGCTTTGTAATACAAGGCATTTCGAAAGCCTGTAAGTTCCTTGTCTAGTTCAGTACTTAAAGGCAAGTCAAGAGCTTTTACACCTTTGTTATTTACATAAAAAACATAAAGCCGCTGGTGGTTAGTGCCTATAAAATAGTTGAGCAGGGTAGTTCCTTGAGGTAGGCGCTCCTTGAGTTGCTTTATGCCAGGTGTAGTTATGTTGTATTTTAAAGCGTAATAGTCGGGGTAATTGGTTTCCAACTCTTTTTTAAATTGAATGTATTTCTCGTTCCAACTTAGCAGTTTGCTGTTCAACTCTTTGCGTTGTTCAGGTAGGGCTTTGGCTAGCTTTTGTTCTAAAAAAGCGATTTCGCCTTTTATATCTTTTTCGTTTTGTAGGGTTTCATCCGGAATGCCCGCAAAACTTTGGGCATTGGCATCGGCAATGGCTTCGAGCAAAACGGCTGATTTGCTCTTGTCAGTATAGTAAAATGCCTTTTCGATGAAAGGCTCTTTTTTCCATTTTACATTAGCCATGTACAAGCTAATACGAATGGCCGCTTCGTACACATCCGAGGAAATATTACCCAAGGCTATTTTATCGGCCTCGTTTACCCTAAATTGTCTTATTTTATCAATTATTTTATCTGCAATTTCAAGCAAGCTGTAGGCATAAGCAACGTCTTTAATTTTTAGTGTTTTTTCGAAATGAAGGTTTTCATGTGCCAAGGCCAGCTGATACATACTAAGCAGGTAAATATCGGCATGCAAATACCCTGTAGCCGGAGGCAAGGTGTAATAATCCAGGCTAAGTGGCATCTCCAGGTTGGCGGCCAAAGCCATTTGGTAGTGTGCTATGGCTTGTTGATACCTGCCCTGTGCCAGGTTTACATTGCCCCATAAATTAAAGCTGGCAGCTATTTCGGGGTGTTGCGGCCCATAATTATTTTGGTAGATGGTAATGGCTTTTTGCACATAATCAATGGCAAATTTATAATCCTGAGTTTCTAAAAAAACCGAAGCAAGACTGGAATACACAAAAGCCACTGCGTTAGATTGGTTGCCAAAGGCTTGCTGCCTTATATCCAGGGCTTTATTAAGCTGTGCCAAAGCTGCATTATAATCTTTTAGGTTGCGGTAGGCCAAACCTATGTTTACATACGAGGTGGCAATTTTCTTGGGTATGTTTTCTTGTATGTAAATAGCCTGGGCTTTTTTATAATAAGTAATGGCCAAGGCAGGGTTTGTTGCACTATACACCAGGCCTATGTTATTTAATGATGCAGCCTCGAGCAGTGGCTTTTTTAAGTCTTGGCGTTTTTGCAAAGCCACTTGGTGGTATTGCAGCGCCTCCGTACTTTTACCTTGCGACCACAAGGCAACGGCAATGTTATTATAGGCCTGTGCCAATTGGGTTTGGTTGCTGGTAGTTTCGGATATGGTTCTGGCTTGTTCAAAAAATGAAAGCGCCTTTTCGCTATTGCCCTTTTGCAACCAGGCATTGCCCAATGTATTAAAATATGTGGCATTTTTGGGCTCCTTACTGTTTGTAAGTAACTCAATAGCTTCAGCAATGCGACCTTGAGCTACCAGTGCCGAGGCTTGGGTAGTAATAGATTGCCCTTGCACATGCCAAGTGGCCATGCTTAGCAAAACTATGCTAAGTATGGGTTTTATGTTAGCTATTTTCATCATTAAAATCTAAATAAATAAGCAAAAATGGCAACGTTCTCACGGGTAAGGCCATCCGGATTTACTTTTCTATCGGCAAACTTTTTACCATAGGTAAATTTTATGGCATTGTTTACATTAAAATTATAGGCCGCACCTAACAATACACTAAAGGCCAGCCCGGTAGTTCCTTCTAATTTTTCATATACACCAGTGTTACGGTCTTGTATTTGATCTTTGGTTATGCGGTAAATGGGCAAGGCTCCAATATTAAAACTGTACTTGGCAAACCTAAAATTACGTTCCACTCTTAACATTACATCGGTACCTCGTTTTAAGCGAGTGGCTACATCGTAGCTACGCACATAACTTTCGCTCGGATATACGGGAGGCAACCATTCATCGGGGTTCCAGGTATTACTATTAGAGGTAAGCGCCACTTGTATGCCGGTAGCAAACAACCATTTAGAGGAGATGTAGGAAGCTCCGGCCACCACATCGAAACTGCCAAGGCTGGTTTGGTAGTACATGGGCAACGCTAGTCCTTTAGAGAGTGGGCGGTTCACTCCACTCGATTTTAAGTTGGCATCGTTGGTAGGAATTTTAGCACCAATGGTAGCACTAAAATCAAAATTTTCAGTATCTCTAAATCGTTGGGTAATGCTTAACGAAATATCGCCCATACCCGATGTTTTATCAAAATTACCGCTTACCATTTGGTAAGGTACCTTAATTTGAACCCCCAGGTTTTTAGTAATACTTACGGCAGCATCTAAATTAATAACCCGTACGATGGGTGTTAAAGTAGTTTTACCCTGGTAATAGCTAAGTTCTATGGAACGAAGCTTTAAGTTAACTTTTTTGTTAAAGGCTTGGTCGGGCTTCATAGCACCCATAGTGCAAAAACCTGCATCGGAACAACCCTGCCCAAAAATTTTAATGGAAAAAAGCACCAAAATAAGTACAAGCCAATGTCTTTTTTGTTGCATAGCGGTAAGTTAGTTAGGTGTACTGGTTTATTAAACCCTAAAGGTAATATATTTTGCTAGTTTTGTGCAATAGAGAAAGCTATTCCTTTTTAAACCACTTGCCCATTTTTTTAAAAAAGCCTTCTTTTTTTGTGGGTTGCGAGGTGGTTTTAGTAGGGTTATTACTACCCTTTTTATTCTTAAAAAGCCAGTTTAGCAGGTTAAACTCTTCTTTAAAAGGGTCACAATCGAGTTGGTTTTCCCAGGATTTGGGCATGGGTTTAAATTGGGCTTGGGTGTAGCTTGTAAACGCCTGGTTATTAGTAAGTTGCTGGTAAAACCCTGCCCAAATAGGCAAAGCCATGGTGGCTCCCTGCCCCAAAGCTGTACTTTTAAACCGAACGGCAGGATATATGCCGCCCACCCAGGTGGCAGCTACCAAATGTGGTGTAATAGCTATAAACCAACCATCGGCATTGCCCTGTGTGGTACCTGTTTTACCTCCCATGGCATTGGTAAGTTTATAGGTGGTTCGGATAGATTGGGCTGTACCCTCCTCCACTACACCTTCCAGCAGGCGAGTCATTTGGGCAGCAGTTTTGGCCGAGAGGGCACGTTGTTTTGCAGGAGGGGTATAGCGGTACAACACATTACCCTGTGCATCTTCTATTCGCAAAATGGCATGAGGCTTAATTTGGAAACCATCATTTACAAAGCTGGCATAGGCAGCGGCCATTTCTACCATGGGAATACTACCCACGCCTAAGGCCAACGAAGGCACAGCAGGTAGTTTGGTTTGAATACCCATTTTTTTGGCTTGTGCCAT
>JALWRJ010000260.1 GCA_026994125.1 Cyclobacteriaceae bacterium
CAAAACTGGATAAAAAACAGTATTACTCTCCTTTTAGCAGGGGTATATATGCTGGCCGGTTTATCCAGTTTTATTACTATTTATAAAAGCCATCAGCAACTTATCAATGCCATTTGCTCTGTTGAGACCGAACAAAATACCTGCCATTTAGCGGTTGTTCACCACGATTTGCTTAACGGTTGTCATCATCCGGAGCATATTACTAAAACCAATACGGTTGAAAGTTTATACCCTACAGTACTCAATACCCACTTGCCGCAACTTTACCAACAAAGTTTATCCGGTATTGTAGCCACTCCAAATACGCAAGTGGCTCAATGTAAACAACAGCTTTATTCAAACCCGAGCCATGCCGCTACCTGCTTAAGAGGGCCACCTTTGCTTGCATAGCAAAGGCTTTTATTACGTTTATCAATATAATTTAATCGTAAGCCGACCCACCAATAGGAAGACCTTGCTGCTATTTTAAGATACAAATCTTTCATTTAAGTTGAAGGCAACAGGTTCTTTTTCACCTGTTAAAAACCTATTGGTGCACATTATTTTAATCATTTATTTATAACTTTTATTTCCTTTCGTATGAACACCTATTTAAAAGCGGGTGCCTTGCTGTTATTTTTTTTAAGCATATATTCTACTGGTTTGGCGCAAACATTTAAAGGCAGGGTTTTAGATAAAGAAACCCATCAACCTATTCCGTTTGCAGAAGTTTTTTTTGTGGAACTTAACGCTGGCCGGGTAACCGATGAGTATGGGATATTTAAAATTGATCATTTTCATCCCAAAAACATGGAGGTACAAATTTCATTTGTGGGTTATAACACCTTAAAGACCACAATAGATATGACCCGGGTGCAGGAAGAAACATTTTACCTGGAGCCCAATCATATAGAGCTAAGCGAGGTTGTGGTTTCTGTACCCATCGGCAAACTTCAAAATGAAAATGTAATAAGTGTGGAGCAAAAAAAAATAACAGCACTGCAACAAAATGCCCCGGTCTCGCTGGCCGAAGCCATAACCAATATTGCTGGCGTTGAGCAAAACTCAACCGGTGTGGGCATTGGAAAGCCCGTAATACGAGGCCTTACCGGCAACCGGATTGTTACTTATGCTCAGGGTATAAGGATTGAAAACCAACAATGGGGAGGTGAGCATGGATTAGGGATTGGTGCCACCGGCATAGAAAGTGTAGAAGTAATCAAAGGCCCGGCTTCGGTGTTATATGGCTCTGATGCCTTAGGAGGAGTTCTGTACTTTGTGGATGAACGCTATGCGCCACATAATACGCTTCAAGCACATATTAACTCTGCTATTTTATCCAATACATTGGGAACAAATACCACTTTTGGGGTTAAACTGCATAATGAAAATTTCTTGTTTAATCTTTTTGGTGGATATGCCAACCACGCAGATTATCAGCTTGCAACCAACCAGCGGGTATTCAACTCAAGATTTGATGAAAACAATATTAAAGCGGCTTTAGGGTTTCATAAAAAAAACTGGATTAGCAATGTTAGGTACAGCTATTTGTTAAATCATTTTGGCATTACCGACAGCGCAAATTATGTAACTACAGTGGACAGATCCTTTATCCTACCCTATCAAAAAATAGGCAACCATAATTTTAGTATTGAAAACACCTTTTTTACCAAAAAAAGTAGTTGGAGCTTACTACTGGGATATTCCGAAAATAATCGTAAAGAATTTGAAGATGATGAAAACAGCCCTGTGTTAGCCATGAAGTTGAAAACAGCCACCTATAACCTAAAATGGAATTCGCCTTCCTTCTTCCACCAAACCCTGGATATTATTGTGGGATCGCAAGGCATGTACCAAACAAATGCGAACCATGGTGTGGAAATTTTAATTCCAAATGCCAAAACCGCTGATATAGGGATATTTACCTTGGCTAATTATAGCCTTTATGGCATTCAACTGCAAGGTGGGCTACGGTACGATCATCGTGCTATTGATACCGAAAAAGTTGATGACCCGGTATTAGGAGTTCCTGCATTTAATAACAACTATAACAGTTTTAATTATTCCGGAGGTGTTGCCTATAGTTTAAACCCATTTACTTTTAGGGCCAACCTGGCCTCCGGGTTTAGAGCCCCCAATACCTCAGAGTTGTTATCGAATGGTGTGCATGAGGGAACCAACCGTTTTGAAAAAGGAAATCCGAATTTAAAAAACGAGCAAGCGACCCAAATAGACGTTTCGGTTGATTTTAAAAACAAACATTTAGAAATAACCATAAACCCTTTTTTTAATACGATAAACAATTATATTTATTTATCACCTACCAATACGGTTATTCAGGGCGTATCGGTGTATGAGTATTTGCAAACAAGTGCCCAATTAACCGGTGGCGAAGCCGGCCTGCACTACCACCCTCATTTTATACACTGGTTGCACATTAAAACAACTTTTGCCAGCGTTTTTGCCAAGGATGCATCAGGAACTCCGCTTCCTTTAATTCCCCCTCCCAATTGGACCACCAACATTAAAGCAACATTTAATTCTAGCAAAAAGATTAGGGTTACAAGTGTTTACCTTCAAAACATCTACAAATTTAACCAAAACAGAGTTGGCGCTTTTGAAACCCCTACGCAACAGTATAACCTGTTAAACCTGGGCGTTAGTTTAGCCATTGGCAAGGGTAGCAACCCCATTGAAATTATTGGAGGAATAAAAAATATACTTAATGCTAGCTACACCGACCACTTATCGCGATTAAAAGTGCTGGGAATACCAAACCCCGGCATTAACTTTTTCTTTCGTATAAAACTCGGCTTTGAGACAAAAATTTAGCATCTTTAAGCTTACTAAACATTAAATGATTATGAAAAATTTAATCACCTCATCCCTTTTCGTTTTGCTTTCAGTAACGCTGCAAGCGCAGGTAAAAACCTATGTAATGTGTGGCGCCCTCATTGATGGAACATCTAATAAAGCCCAACACGAAGTAACTGTTGTAATTGAAGGCGATAAAATTACAGGAATAGAAAAAGGGTATCCTAAAATGAATAAAAAGGATACATATATTGATTTAAAAGATAAAACGGTAATGCCGGGTTGGTTTGATATGCACGTGCATTTAGAAGGAGAATTTAGCCCCACCAAATACATGGAACGCTTTACAGCTAACGAAGCGGATGTGGCATTTGCCTCCACCGTATATGCCAGGCGCACCCTTATGGCCGGCTTTACTACAGTGCGCGATTTAGGCGGTAGTGGTGTAAACACCGCCTTGCGCAATGCTGTTAACAAAGGCCTGGTCGTAGGCCCTCGTATTTACTCGGCCGGCAAAAGCATTGCTACCACCGGAGGCCATGCCGACCCTACCAATGGAATGAAACACCTGCTGATGGGCGACCCCGGGCCAGATGCCGGTGTAATTAACAGCTATGACGAAGCCAAAAAAGCAGTACGACAACGCTACAAAAATGGGGCTGATGTAATTAAAATAACCGCCACCGGTGGTGTGCTTAGTGTAGCTAAGGATGGGCAAGGCCCCCAATTTACCAAAGATGAGCTAAGAGGCATTGTAGAAGCTGCTAAGGATTACGGTTTTGTAACTGCAGCCCACGCTCACGGAGCCGAAGGCATGAAAAGGGCTGTTGAAGCCGGCATAAACTCTATTGAACACGGTACCCTAATGACCGATGAAGTAAGACAACTTATGATACAACATGGCACCTATTATGTACCCACCATTTCGGCCGGTAAATATGTAGCCCAACAAGCCGAAGTTAAGGGTTTTTACCCCGAAATTGTGCGGCCGAAAGCACGAGAAATTGGCCCTAAAATTCAAGAAACATTTGCTAAGGCCTATAAAGCAGGTGTTAAAATAGCTTTTGGTACCGATGCAGGTGTTTTTCCGCATGGGCAAAATGCCAAAGAATTTGGGTATATGGTAGAGGCCGGCATGCCACCCATGGAAGCCATAAAAGCGGCTACCCTAGAAGCGGCTACCCTGTTGCGTGTAAGCGATAAACTGGGCTCGGTAGAGGTGGGTAAAATTGCCGATTTAGTAGCCACCGACAAAAACCCATTAGAAGACATCCATGCAACGGAGCAAGTTAGTTTTGTAATGAAAGCCGGGGTGGTGTATAAAAAAGAGTAGCCACTAATGCTATTCTCCATCTATTACTTTTATTAATATTCGAGTGGCAACAATTTGCCTGGCCCCACTTTAGAGGTGGTTATAATGAGCAGGTGGCTATATTCATTTTCTTCAAAAGGTTCAAAAAGCGCCTGCCCTAGCAGGGCATTGGCCAAAATAGGGGTAGTGTTGCTATGGCCACAAATAACCACCGTGCTACGGGTTTTACTTGAGCCGAAAGTACCGGGTTGACGGTATTCAGTTAAAAAAGTAATGTTTTTTCTTCTTTGTTATAATTTTTTGTTATAACTTAAGTATGTTTGTGTTCAACACAATATTTAATGAAATGATTAAAACTTTAACGAATGTTGGGAATAGCAAGGCTGTTATCCTGCCAAAAAAATTGATAAATAAATTTAAGCTTACTAAAGTTTTAATTCAGGAAACCGAAGAGGGTATTTTAATTACCAGGGCAAAAGGCTTTCTTACTTTCCAAGAAAAGCTTGAAATTTTAAAAAATAACAAATCTGCCATTTATGCAAAAATGAAGTTACAGGCAGAAGACCCTGAAACCATTGCTTATTATAAAAGTAATGATGTTTCAGATGTTGATCTTGATGTTGTTGAAGAATGAAAATAGGTGAAATTTGGAACATTAATTTTGACCCAAAAATTGGCGATGAAATAAACAAAATACGTCCTGCCATTATTGTTAATAATGACAATATTGGAGCCTTAAACCTTCGTGTTGTTGTGCCTGTTACAGATGCCATTAAAAACATTCGGGATTGGCACGTATTCTTAAAGAAAACAAAAATCAATAATTTAACTAAAGATAGTGTAGCAGACTGTTTTCAAATTAAATCAATTTCTCTGAAACGCTTTGTTTCAAAGAGAGGAAGCCTGTCGGCTGAAGAACTGGACGATGTAAAACTATGTATAATGAAAGTCTTAGATTTAATTTAATACAGGTATTCAAAACATAGGTAAGAGAACTAAGGTATTTGCCTCCCAAAAATAATGTAAAAAATTAAGTTACATCATCCGGTAACCACTATTAGCTTTTTAATATTCGAGTGGCAGCAATTTGCCTGCCCCCACTTTAGAGGCTGTTATAATGAGCAGGTGGCTATATTCGTTGTCTTCAAAAGGTTCAAAAAGTGCCTGCCCTAGCAGGGCATTGGCCAAAATAGGGGTAGTGTTGCTATGGCCACAAATAACCACCGTGCCTCCTCGGTAAGTTTCAAGCAATTTAACAAGAAAGGCCTTGGGGCTTTTCCATTCGTACAATTGGGTGGTTAAGTTTTTGGCTGTTGCTAAGGGGGCAACCGTTTGTAAAGTTCGGTTAAAATTGGTAGCGTAAATGGCGGTAATGTTGGCCTTGCTTAACAAATCGGCCAGCCTTTGTGCCCTGGCTTTTCCTGTGGACGAAAGCCCTGGGTTGGTGGTGCCATTGATAGCCTTTTCAGCATGGCGCACCAAAATAAAGGTAGTGGTTTCTTGGGCGTAAGCAAGTGTGGAAATTAGAATTGATAAACCCAGTAATGCCTTTTTCATGCAATTGTTCAATTAATAAAAAATATACGAAACCATTTCCAACCCGGCCATCCATTGTGGTGGGCAAATATTACACATAATTATGGTAAAAAACAGGGTTAACTGAACTAAAAAGCCTGCATTAACCATGT
>JALWRJ010000261.1 GCA_026994125.1 Cyclobacteriaceae bacterium
GTTAATTTGAATCCAATGCCTAGGTTTAATAATTTATAGGCACGAGGAACATGGTTTTTATAGTTTCCAAACTCGTTTATAAAATAGAAATATGAAATAAAAATTAAACTATACCATGTACGTACCAAGTTGTGTGAAATAGTTTTAACCCACGGTAGTAGTTCTTGTAAAATCCCGAAAAAGTATAAAAAGTAAAGTAGCGAAAAGAAAATAAAAAGGGCATATTTAAAATAAATTTTCCACCCGGTAACAAAGTAAATAATCACGTTAAATAAGCAAACGAAGGCAAATAACCCGAGAAAAAAGGCTTGCCTTATTTGCATTTTTACATTGGTTTTTTCAACAAAATCTTGAGAAACTAACCTTGCTTCCACTTTAGTCGGGTTTTCCCGATTTAGTTCTGCTACTTTAAAACCAATAATTTTGGTTTCGCCCGGCTGTAGTTGCAAGGGTATTACATTGTGATATCCCTTACTAAAGGTTGGCTTATTGGTTACCAACGAATACAAATAAACGGCTGATACATATTGATAACGTTCACCAAAATTTACTACCAGGCTCAGAGGTTGGTTAGCCTTGTTTTGAATATAAAAAATAAAACGGTGCGGTTGATTAATAAGCCCTTTGGCCTTAGAAAACAAAACAGTATCGTTACCATTCAGCCAATAAAGATAGGGGGCTATATCTATAATTCGGTTATCCGGTGGTTGGCTAGTAACAAGTACAGTTTTTTTAGACGTAGAGGCCTGGGCAAGCGAAATTAGCATCATTAAAAATATGACACACACACCTCTCTTACATAAACACAATATACCCAAGTTAGTTTTTAAACTTTACCTCTCAAAGGTTGTAAATTTTAAGGACAAACCCCCTTTTTTTACGAAAACTTATAATTTGTAGAAAACTGCTGCACTACACCTTTACCTATGCCGGTTTTTACAAGCTATATTTTTGATTTCAAAACACCTTAAACAACGCATTAGCAATCCTGGTTTATCCAAACTTATAATAACACAATTCCTTCATTCGCATAAAAACTACTACATTTGTGCACTAATTTTTAGGCTATGTGGAGCACCCTGGCAAATTTTATTTTAAAGTACCGGCTACCTCTCCTTATTATCTTGTTAGGAGTTACCGTTTTTATGGGCTACAACGCCCGCAAAGCACAATTAAACTACCATTTTGCAAAGGTGGTACCCGATAGTGACCCCGACATGCAGGCCTTTATGCAGTTTAAAGAACTGTTTGGTGAAGACGGCAGTATTTTGGCCATAGGCATAAAAGACAGCAGCCTGTTTACCCCCACCAATTTTAAACGCCTAAAATACCTTACCGATGAAATTGAAAGCCTGCCGGGAATTACGCAGGTGCTTTCCATACCCGACCTGCCCCGGCTGATACGCAATACTGAGCAAAAAAAGTTTGATATTGATAAAATATTTAAACAGATGCCCAACAACCAGCACGACCTGGACAGCTTACTGAAAGTAACACAAAACCAACGTTTTTACAGTGGGCAGCTTATAAACGAAAATAATGGGATGATCCTCATTTTAGTTTCCTACGATAAGGCCTACTTAAACTCAAACAAACGTATTGGCCTTACCAAAGATATTATGCATGCCGGTGAGGCCTTTACCAAGCATACAGGTATTCAAATCTATTTTGCGGGCATGCCCTTTGTGCGTTCGGTTATTGCCGGCCAGGTAAAAGATGAACTCCAAATGTTTTTAGTGTATTCGGCTCTTATTACCGCCCTTATTATGCTGCTGTTTTTTAGGTCGTGGATAGCTGTGGTGTTTCCTATGCTTACCATTGTAGTGGTAGTGGTTTGGGTTATGGGTACGCTTGTTTTATTTGGGTTTAAAATTACCTTGCTTACCGGGCTGATTCCATCCATTATTGTGGTAATAGGTATTCCCAACAGTATCTACCTGCTAAACAAATACCATCACGAGTTTTTAATACATGGCAATAAGATGGAAGCCATAAAAACCGTAACTGCCAAAATTGGACTCGTAACCCTCATAACCAACGGTACTACAGCCGTTGGGTTTGGCGTGCTAATGTTTACCGACATAACCATTTTAAAAGAGTTTGGCATCATAGCCAGCTTAAATGTAATGGCTATGTTTATTGTTAGCATTATTATGATGCCCATTGTGTTTTCGTACCTGCCGGCTCCCAAAGATAAACACTTAAAACACCTCCAGTTTACACCGCTAAAGGGGGTACTGGCCTCTTTTTATTACATAGTTTCCAACTTTAGGCAAGTGGTGTTTATTATTACTTCTATAATTGTGGTATTAGCCGCCTATGGCACTTATAAGGTTCACACCGAAAGCCACATGATTGACGATATACCCGAAGATAGCCGGGTAAAGCAGGATTTATACTTTTTTGAAGATAACTTTTCGGGCATGATGCCCCTTGAAATTGTTGTAGATACCCATAAAAAGAAAGGGGTTACAAATTTAGGGTACCTTAAAAAGATTGATAAGTACGAGCAATTTCTGGCAGCGCAATCGGATATTTCTAATCCTGTATCCATTATCTCGTTTATAAAAGCTGCGCGGCAGGCCTACTTTAATAATAACCCTAAACGCTATGCCTTACCCAAAAACAACCAGGAAAAAAACTTTATTTTAAGCTACCTTAAAAACCAAGCCGATAGCTCCGGACTGCTGAATGCTTTTGTGGATTCTACCGGGCAAAAAATTAGAATATCGCTTAAAATAAAAGATATTGGCTCAACCAAAATGGACTCACTAATAAACCAGGTAATACGACCCAAGCAAGAAGAAATTTTTGGCAACACTAAAATTACAGCCAGTATTACCGGTAGTACCCTGCTGTTTATTAAAGGCAATTCGTTTTTAATAAACAACCTTAAGCAAAGTTTTGTGCTTGCTTTCTTTATTATTTCTATCATAATGGGGGTTCTGTTCCGCAATATTAGAATGATAATATTATCATTGGTGCCCAATGTAATTCCATTGCTAATTACAGCCGGCCTTATGGGCTATTGGGGTATTCCTTTAAAGCCCAGTACGGCCATCATTTTTAGTATTGCTTTTGGTATAGCTGTAGATAATGCCATACATTTTTTGGCCAAATACCGCCAGGAACTGTATGCCAATAATTTTGATGTACGCACAGCCGTTAAACTAAGCATGCAAGAAACCGGTACCAGCATGATTTACACGGCTATTGTATTATTTGCCGGGTTCGTTATTTTTACTGCCTCCGAGTTTGGCGGTACCGTTGCCTTGGGAATGCTTACTTCCATTACCTTGCTTATTGCCATGTTTACCAACCTGCTGGTGTTGCCTTCGCTGCTTATCACTTTTGACAGCGGCAAGCGCAAAGCCGGTATCCACCCCATTATTGAAGAATACGATGGGGTGTACAACGATGACGAGGAAATTGAATTAGACAAAATTGTTGTAACCGATAAAGGCCCGAGCCCAGAGGCCGGAAATCAAGAAAAATAGGAACTGTATTACATGAACTACAAAGAGTACAAAGGGATAAACTATGCCGAAATGGCAACCAGGGTGCTGGCCCATTGGAAAGCAAATAACATCTTTGAAAAATCGATAACCACACGTAAAGGACAGCCTGTATTTACCTTTTACGAGGGGCCTCCTTCGGCCAATGGCACCCCGGGCATTCACCATGTAATGGCACGGGCTGTTAAAGATATTTTTTGTAGATACAAAACTCTTAAAGGTTACCAGGTAAAACGAAAAGGCGGTTGGGATACCCACGGATTACCCGTAGAGTTGCAGGTTGAAAAAGAACTGGGTATTACCAAAGAAGACATTGGTAAAACAATTTCGGTTAAGGAATACAACCAAAAATGCCGTGAGGCGGTAATGAAGTTTAAAAACGAGTGGGATACCCTTACCGAGCAAATGGGCTATTGGGTTGACCTGGATAATCCATACATTACTTTCGATGCAAAGTACATGGAAAGTGTATGGTTCCTGCTTAAAAAATTTTACGATAAGGGGCTGTTGTACAAAGGATTTACCATTCAACCCTACTCGCCTGCAGCCGGCACCGGCCTTAGCAGCCACGAACTTAACCAACCCGGTACCTACCGCGATGTAAAAGATACTACGGTTGTTGCCCAGTTTAAAATAGCTGGAACTAAGAGCGATTATATATTAGCCTGGACCACCACTCCCTGGACCTTAGCCGGCAACTCAGCCTTGGCCGTTGGTAAAAATATTACTTATGTAAAAGTTGATACCTACAACCCTTACACCTATCAGCGCCAAACGGTTATTTTAGCCAAGGACCGCTTTAACGCTTATTTTAATACCAAAGCTGATGGCCTAAGCCTGGCAAATTACCAACCCGGAGATAAGCTAATACCATACAAGGTGCGGGAAGAAATGCCCGGCTCAAATCTTATAGGAACCCGCTACGAGCAACTGCTGCCCTATGTACAACCCAGAGGCAAAGCTTTTGAAGTAATTGAAGGCGATTTTGTAACTACGGCCGATGGTACCGGAATTGTGCATATTTCACCCACCTTTGGAGCCGATGACTTTAGGGTAGCTCAAAAAGCAGGTATTGCCTCTATTTTGGTAGAAGATGAAGATGGAAAACCGGCTCCGATTGTAGATAAACAAGGCCGGTACGTACAAGAGATGGGAGAGTTTGCCGGCATGTATGTTAAAAACCAATACTACAAAGCCGATGCCCCTGAAAAATCATTGGATGTGCTTATTTCGATTAAACTTAAAGAAGAAAACAAAGCTTTTAAAGTAGAAAAATACGAGCACAGTTATCCACATTGCTGGCGTACCGATAAGCCGGTATTGTACTACCCGCTCGATTCGTGGTTTATTAAAACCACCGCCTTTAAAGACAGACTGGTAGCGCTAAACAAAACTATTAATTGGAAACCAGCCTCAACAGGTAGTGGCAGGTTTGGCAATTGGCTCGAAAACCTGGTGGATTGGAATTTGTCGCGTTCCCGCTATTGGGGTACCCCTTTGCCTATTTGGGTAAGTGAAGACCGCTCCGAAGAAATTTGCATTGGCTCGCTGGACGAACTACGCTCCGAAGTAGAAAAATCGATTCAAGCAGGTTTTATGAGCGAGCCCCTGCCTAAAGGTTTTGATTTGCACCGACCATACGTAGATGAGGTAGTGTTGGTAAGCCCCACCGGACAAAAAATGAGGCGCGAACCTGACCTGGTTGATGTGTGGTTCGACTCGGGCGCTATGCCTTATGCCCAGTGGCATTACCCGTTCGAAAACAAAGAGGTTTTTGAATCCAACTACCCGGCCGATTTTATTGCCGAAGGGGTAGATCAAACCCGGGGTTGGTTTTTTACCCTGCATGCCATTGCTGTAATGCTGTTCGATAGCGTGGCCTTTAAAAATGTAATGGCCAATGGACTGGTGCTCGATAAAAATGGCAATAAAATGTCGAAGCGGTTGGGCAATGCCGTTGACCCTTTTAAAACCATTGCCACCTATGGCCCGGATGCTACCCGGTGGTACATGATAAGCAATGCCAACCCCTGGGACAACCTAAAGTTTAACGAAGCCGGAGTAGCCGAAAGCCAACGTAAGTTTTTTGGCACCCTTCATAATACGTATAACTTTTTTGCCTTGTATGCCAACCTCGACAACTTTACACCCGGTAAAATAGAAACTGACCTGCTTACCGAAAGCGACCGTTGGATACTCTCGAAAC
>JALWRJ010000262.1:0-4262 GCA_026994125.1 Cyclobacteriaceae bacterium
TGCAGTTAAAACAAGCCATAAAATTAAAAAAGTACACATGAAATCGATACGAAATATTGCCATTATTGCCCACGTTGACCACGGCAAAACTACCCTGGTTGACAAGATTATTCATGCCTGCCAAGTACTTGACCCACGTAAAGAAAGTGGCGATTTAATACTAGACAACAACGATTTGGAGCGCGAACGTGGCATTACCATTCTATCTAAAAACGTATCGGTTAATTACAAAGATGTTAAAATAAACATTATTGACACGCCCGGTCACGCTGATTTTGGAGGCGAAGTAGAGCGCGTGCTGCGAATGGCGGATGGCGTGCTGCTACTAGTAGATGCCTTTGAAGGAGCCATGCCCCAAACCCGATTTGTGTTAAGCAAAGCCATTACCTTAGGCCTTACGCCCATGGTAGTTATAAATAAAGTGGACAAAGAAAATTGCACTCCGGATATTGTGCATGAGCAAATTTTTGACTTAATGTTTAACCTGGATGCTACCGAAGAACAACTGGACTTTGTTACGCTATATGGCTCCTCTAAGCAAGGCTGGATGAGTACCGATTGGAAAAACCCTACTGACAGCATTACCCCATTGCTCGATGCCGTTATCGAAACCATCCCCGAAGCCCCTTATATAGAAGGTACACCTCAAATGCAGATTACTTCGCTCGATTACTCAAGTTTTACAGGTAGAATAGCCATTGGGCGAGTATTTAGAGGCGATTTAGAAGTAGGTAAAGACTACATGCTGTGTAAGAAAAACGAACAGAAAAAAGTGCGCATTAAAGAGCTATACGAATTTGTTGGCTTGGGAAGAGAAAAGGTGAATAAAGTGCGCAGTGGCGATATTTGCGCCATTGTAGGAGTTGAAGGCTTTGATATTGGCGATACCATTGCCGATGCTGAAAATCCGGAAGAAATGAGCCGGATAGCGGTAGATGAGCCTACCATGAGCATGCTTTTTACCATTAATAATTCGCCTTTTTTTGGGAAAGAAGGAAAATACGTAACCTCCAGGCACCTGCGCGACCGCCTAATGAAAGAAACAGAAAAAAACCTGGCCTTGCGGGTAGAACCTACCGATACTGAAGATAAGTTTAATGTATATGGCCGGGGTGTTCTCCATTTATCGGTGTTAATTGAAACCATGCGCAGAGAAGGGTATGAGTTACAAGTGGGCATGCCTCAGGTAATTATTCGAGAAATTGACGGAGTTAAACAAGAGCCCTACGAAACGCTTGTAATTGATGTACCGGAAGAGTTTTCGGGCAAAGCCATTGAATTAGTAACCCAGCGCAAAGGCGACCTTATGGTGATGGAGCCGAAAGGCGATTTACAACATTTAGAGTTTAACATTCCTTCCAGAGGAATTATTGGGCTGCGAAATAATATACTTACCGCTACTGCCGGAAAAGCCATTATGACCCACCGTTTCAGAGAGTACCAACCCATGAAAATGGAAATTCCACCCCGGTTAAAGGGAGCTTTGGTATCCATGGAAGAAGGCCCGGCTACTGCCCATGCCATCAATAAACTACAGGATAGAGGCCGGTTTTTTGTGGAACCGGGCGATGTGATATACAAAGGCCAGGTAGTAGGCGAACATAGCCGCGATAACGACCTGGACATAAACCTGATTAAAGGAAAACAACTAACCAATATGCGCAAATCGGGCAGTGACGAAGCCGTTAAAATTGCGCCAAAAGTAGTGTTCTCGCTCGAAGAAGCCATGGAGTACATACGCGAAGATGAGTACCTGGAAGTAACCCCCGAAAGCTTACGAATGAGGAAGATTTAACCTGTATTAATCATTCAAGTTTTGTTAGCCAGGATGTAATAAGGTGTATTCCTTTAACAACTTTACTACAATACGTATATAGAAATTTTTCATCTACTTCAACCCCATTGGTTATAGCTGATAGGGCAGCAGTTCCATCAAAATCTACATAAGAAAGACGTAAAATTAACTGCTCTTCGGCTAACCCAAACATGGCACCGGGCAACGTGGCCACCCCTAATTTGTCTAACAAAAAGTAGCTTAATTGTAGCGAATTAACAATGTTTTGTTTCTCGAATTTTTGTTTATAAAATGAAAAATCTGGAAACACATAAAACCCGCCTTCTACATCGCGAACATTTATACTAATACTTTGAAATTGCGAAGTAATCCATTGGCCAAGCACCCGTAAAATAAGTCGGGAATTAAACAAATAGGCATCAATTGCATCGCTACCTCTAAAAGCTGTTACAGCCGCATATTGTATAGGTGCCGACACCGAAGTAAAAGTTTCGCTGGCTACAACCACCATAGCCTCCAGCAATCCCTGTAATTGCTTAGGAAATGCAAAGGTTCCTATTCTCCAGCCTCCTGCCCCGCACCACTTTGATAAACCTGTACTAACAATTGTTCCTTCAGGATAATATTTTGCAATCGACACATGGTTTCCCTGATGGTGCAGTAGTCCGTATATCTCGTCCGACAGTATTAGTACATTAAACCTCCGAGCAACTTTAACAAGTTTTTGCAACTCGGTTTCAGAAAAACTAACCCCACAAGGATTTGAAGGATAATTGAGAATTAAAAGTTTAGGTTGATTGGGAACTTCTTGTAACAAACAAATTTTTTCGAGGGTTTCGGATGTAATTAACCATTTACTTTCGAAACTGGTAGGTAAATAAATAATTTGTTTGCCTGCTATTTGTGCTTGTGGTGCATAAGAAACCCAACTGGGTGCTGGAATCAAAATATCACCGGCAAAACATAATTGAGCAATAAAAAGTAATTCTTTTGAACCTGGCCCCACCATAATTTGCTGAGGCGTATAGGTAATTCCATCTACACGTGCATGAAACTCAGCAACAGCTTTGCAAAGTTCGGGCAATCCTTGTACCGGTAAGTAATCTTTTTCAGCAGCACACTCCTGCAAGGATGCCACTACTGAATCCGGCACCGGAAAAGGCGATTGGCCCAACCCAAAGGAATACACTTCCTTTCCAGCCCGCCTTAATGTGTTTACCTTTTCATTAATAGCAAGGGTGGCTGATTTTTTTAATAAGTTAAGGTTTGGATTAATAAATTTCATGGTAGTGAGAATAGCTTTTAGCTAAAAAAGAGAGGTTGCCGGTAAGGCAACCTCTCTTTTAGTTTAAAAATAAATATTTGCTCAGTTAGAATTTAAAGTTTAATCGAGCAAAGTAAAATCCTCCATTAGCGCCAAACTGAGATACTCTACGAGAATACACAAATCTGTTTGAACTTCTATATTCTTCTCTGTTTTCATCAGGATAAACATTAAATAGGTTATTAGCACCAATAGTTAGGTTTAGATTACTTGTAATATCATAACCCAACGACAAGTCGGTAACGGTTTTACCAGAGAATGTTTGATCTACCCATGTTGACTCATCAGAATATTGACCAGTTCTGGCAATAACTTTTCCAAAATAAACAACATTAGCTCCTGCATGGAATTTACCTATTCCATAGTTTATTCCTAAACTAACTTTAGACTGTGGTGTTCCGGTTTCAAACTGCGACTGATTTTCACGGTTAAAGAAAGTATCAGGACTTCCTTTTAAGCCATCAGGGATATTAATTTTATCCACGAGGGTTTTAGTAAAGTTAGCACCTAAAATAATATTTAAGCTTCCCTCTCCTAAAGAAGTACGGTAGTTTCCAACAACATCAAGTCCTGTTGTTTTTGTATCAATTCCATTTACAAAAAGTTGAGCTTTAGAAGCATTAGCTGCATCTAAAGCAGCATCAATTTCAGGGTCTATACCTTTACCATACGAACCGGTAAGTGTAACTCTATCATCAACTTTTACATAATACCCATCAACAGAAATTGTAAAACCATCAGTAATATCTAAAGTAAATCCGGCACTTGCATTTTTGGCTTTTTCAGCTTTTAAGCTTTCAACACCTAAAAGTTTAGCAACACGGCTGTCATTTCTAAACGTACCAACTTCATTTGCAGTAGTTACTCCATTTACAGTAGTAAACAAAGTAGAAGTACTGTTAAAATATCTTTGATGTAAAGAAGGAGCTCTAAAACCAGTACTACCTGCCGCTCTAAAGGCAAAATTGTCGGTGATAGCCCATCTAAGTGCTAGTTTTCCATTGAATGTATCTCCAAAATCAGAGAAGTTTTCATAACGACCAGCTACGTCAACAAAAAAGTTATCTGTAAAATTAAATTCCACATCAGCATAGGCACCTGTTGCAGTTCTTGACTCCAACAACTCATTATCTGGGCTAAAGC
>JALWRJ010000262.1:4272-5712 GCA_026994125.1 Cyclobacteriaceae bacterium
CCATAAAAAATATTTGTAGTGGCTTCGTTTAAGGTTGAGTCAACTAAGTTAAGCGTCTGAATGTTTCCATAGTTTCTATAAGAACCTTCTTCACCTGCTAATAACTGATAAGATTCTACTCTAAACTCAGCACCCAAAGCAACGTTTATACCACTCATAGCTTGATCAAAATACCTAGAAAAATCTAAATTCGAAGTATTTTGCTTAAACTTAAAACCTCCAGAATTAAAACTAGTAGGAGATGGTGTACCTAAAGAAGCATTTAAAGTATTTGTAATTACAAATTGAAAACTGTTAGTTCCAAATGTATTACTAAAATCTACATCCCATCCATTTATTTCTCCACGAACACCCGCAGCAATTGAAGCATCTTTAATTCTAGAATTAATCTCAGGAAGAAATCCAATGGGGTAAATAGTTGTTACATTTCGAGTTTGATTAGGGTACCTGTAAAAACCTGATGCCAATCCATTTCTATTATTTAAAGTTCCAAAAGCATAAAACTCTGCTTTATCATTTAACGGAATAACCGAATTTAAAACTATACCGGCATTCTCAATTTGAGAATCACCTGCTTTAAGACTAAATGCCCTTCTTCCTCCCAATGAGTTTATTTTTGCTGTTTCTTCATCTTCGGTCATGTTATTAGTAATAGCATTCATAGCATTAATGTCTGCTGCCTCTTGCGCAGTTAAGTATTCTCCTGGCACAAAAGGGCTCCTGTCTCCAGCAGCAAAATTTTCAGCAAATATTCCTTGCCCATTAGTTCTAAAAACAGAACCTGAATACTCTCCTGAACGGTCTGTTCTTCCTCTAAATTGGTACGAACCAGTCAAATTAATAAAGCCTCTATCCCCAACTTTAAATCCATAATTACCATTAAATAGAAATGCTTCTCCATCTCCTTTATACATTTGGCCTGTGGTTAATGAACCTGTAAATTCATTAGTAGCTGACTTTAATACAATATTAATTACACCTGCAATGGCATCTGAACCATACTGTGCGGAAGCTCCATCCCTTAATATCTCAATCCTTTCAATAGAAGCGGTAGGAATAGTATTCATATCTGTACCAACCGAACCTCTACCAACTGTTCCATTTACATTTACAAGAGAAGATGTATGCCTTCTTTTACCATTTATTAAAACCAAAACATGGTCAACTCCTAACCCTCTTAATGAAGCAGGATCAACGTGGTCTGTACCATCAGATATGGTTTGTTTATTTGATGAAAAAGAAGGTGCCACATAGTTTAGTATTTGAGTAACTTCTACTTGTGGGGCATTCTGTACAATATCCTTTACTGATATAACATCAACAGGCACCGCTGTTTCCGTAATAACACGGTTTTTGTTACGCGAACCTGTTACTACCAATTCTGATAATTGCACATCACCCTCTCCCAGCGAAAAATTAAATACATTATCACCGGCATTT
>JALWRJ010000263.1 GCA_026994125.1 Cyclobacteriaceae bacterium
GTCCAAGGGTTGGTTTTGAGTTTTCCAAACAGTAGTGTTTTCGGGTCGCTTGCCCCGGGTTTCTACAATAAGTTTATCCTTGGGTAAAAATAAATTACAAATACCTACGGCTTCTTTTAGCAAGCCTCCCGGATTGTTTCGTAAGTCTAATATAATGGCATTTGCTCCTTCTTTCTTAAGGTTTTTAAGCGCTTTACCTATATTTCTAGCTCCGTTTTCGGTAAACTGAGTAAACTTGATGTACCCAATATTTTCAGTTACTAAGCCCGAAAAAGGCACATTTTCAATGGTAATTTTGTCGCGCAATACAGAAAGTTGTCTTACCGAATCGCTTCCATTTTTTCGAATACCCAGTTGAATGGTTGTTTTAGCCTGTCCTCGCACCAATTGGTTAAGCACCTCATTCGATTTGCCCAGTACATTAACTCCGGAGGCTGAAATTACTTCATCACCCACTTCAATACCGGCCGCATCGGCAGGGCCATTGGGTACTACATTCGAAATAAACACCCGGCCATTAATACGTATGGTAGAAGCTCCAATGCCTCCGTATTGCCCGGTTGACTGGGTACGATAGTCTTCAATTTTGTCTTCCGATATATATACCGTGTACGGATCTAACGTGTTAAGCATGGCATCCACCGAGGTAGATAGCAGCTTATTGGGGTTTACTTCATCTACGTATATTTCGTTTACCGTTTTAAATAAAGCCGAATAAATTTCGATATTCCGGGCAATCTCAAAAAATCGGTTGCCGGGTACGGTGCCTGCTATTAAAACCAGCAATACCAAAGGCAGCACACTTAAAATTAAAAGTTTCCGTTTTTGCATACGTAAACATAACAAAATTTTAATATTACCCGGCCATTAATTTCTTTGTAATCGTTAAAAAAAAATGCAATTTGCAGGTTTAAATGTAATAATTATATGCGACTTAATTCTCTCCTGTTAGCGCTTTCTATTTTTTTAATTAGTGGATGCAACCCACCAAAACAAGTGCCCGAAGTGTCTCCTCAAAAGCCTAAAAATGTAATTTTTATGATTGGGGATGGCATGGGGCTGGCTCAAATACAGGCAGCTATTACAGCACATACTCAATCGCTGAATTTCGAGCGATTTAAAGTAAATGGTTTATCGAAAACCAGCTCTGCCAGCAGTTATATTACCGACTCAGCAGCAGGAGCTACCGCTTTTTCGATTGGTAAAAAAACCTATAACGGAGCCATAGGGGTAGATGCTGATACGGTAGCACAAACTACTGTACTGGAGTATGCCGAGGCGGCCGGTTTAGCCACGGGTCTGGTGGCCACCAGTGCTATAACACATGCTACACCTGCGGCTTTTATAGCCCATCAGCCCAGTCGTAAAATGGCCGAGGCCATAGCTTTGGATTTTCTGGCTACCGATATTGATGTGTTTATTGGTGGGGGAAAAAAGTACTTTAATCAGCGTAAAGATGGGCATAATTTACTCGATTCCCTGGAAGCTCGTAACTACCAAATGGCCTATTCGTTAGCTGCCATGAAACAAGTAGTAGAAGGTAAACTAGCTGCCTTACTAAGCGATAGCGGCATGCCTCCGTTTGCACAAGGGCGGGGCGAAATGCTGGTACCCGCTGCCCTCAAGGCTATTGAACTGCTACATAAAAACGATAAAGGCTTTTTCCTTATGGTAGAAGGTTCCCAAATAGATTGGGGAGGGCATATGAATGACATGAATTACATGGTATCGGAACTACTCGATTTTGATAAAACCATTGGCCGCGTACTTGATTTTGCCGAAAAGGAAGGCAATACCCTGGTAGTGGTTACTGCCGACCACGAAACAGGCGGATTAACCCTTTTGGGCAAAGATGTGCTTACCAACCCGGATGCCGTTCATTTTTCAACCACCCACCATACGGCCGTTATGGTACCTGTATTTGCCTTTGGACCTGGTGCCGAAGCTTTTGGAGGTACCTATGAAAACAATACCCTGTTTACTAAACTTATGGATGCGCTGGGGTTAAAAACCGGGCAATAATATTTTAATACTCACATTGGTGTATTGATTTATGTTTGGTGTGCTGCTAACATATATCAATAGATTTTATAAGTTTATTTTGTATATTTAACTATCGGATTATAAGTAGTAATGAACAAAATAATTATTGTGTAAAATACAGATAATCAAATGGTTGTAATTGTTTAGCTGAATTTATTTTTGCTTTAAATTTAGTTTTTAAGCGAGTAATACGAAGTAATTTGCAGCCAAACAAAATAAACGATACATGAACTCAATTCAAAAAGCTACCTTGCACGACATGGCTGCCTTGACCGGTATAGAGAGCCGTGATGAATTAAAATCTTTTTTTGATTCGCACCACATTGGTTACAAAAAAGCATTAACCACTTTGCAGTACGAAAAAGAACTGCGGCAGTTGCAGATACAATTGGTTAAAATGCAGCAATGGGTACGTGATAAAAAAAAGCGGATTGCCGTTATTTTTGAAGGGCGCGATGCTTCGGGAAAAGGGGGGGCAATTAGGCGATTTACTGAGCACCTAAATCCACGTTCGATGCGAGTGGTGGCACTTGCAAAGCCTTCAGCGGTTGAAAAAGGGCAATGGTATTTTACAAGGTATGTAAAAGAATTACCTAATCCGGGTGAGATTGTTTTTTTTGACCGAAGTTGGTACAACCGGGCTGTGGTAGAGCCGGTAATGGGGTTTTGCTCTACCCAACAGTACGAAACATTTATGCGGCAAGTACCCGATTTTGAACACATGATTTACGAAGATGGTGTAATTATAATAAAGCTTTGGTTTTCGGTATCTAAACAAGTGCAGGCTAAACGCTTTGAATCCAGAAAAAACACACCCATTAAGCAATGGAAAATTAGCCCGGTGGATGAGCGAGCCACCCAATTATGGGATAAATATACCCGGTATAAGCAGGCTATGTTTAGCCGTACCCATACCAATTACAGCCCTTGGGTAATAGTTAAATCTAATGTAAAGAAAACAGCCCGCTTAGAGAGTATTCGTTATGTGTTATCATCACTATCTTACGATGGCAAAAACGAAGCCGGAAATTTAATTAACCCGGATCCTACTGTAGTTTCACGTTATTTCCGTTCTATAGAGCAACTGGACGAATAAAACACACTTTTATTAAATGCAATGAATATGAAAGCCCATACCGAAAAATTGACTACCAAAGATATTGAACTTTTGCTAACCGGGCAGGGAAAAACAGAGCTGTTACGTGATAAAAAAACGAATGTATCTAAAGCATTGCGTAGGGTTAAGTACCTTACTAACCTTATTGAATTGCAAGAGGAATTGCTTAAAATGCAGCAATGGGTGTTAGCAAAGAAAAAGCGCGTGGTTATTTTATTCGAAGGCCGCGATGCAGCAGGTAAAGGCGGGGCTATACGCAGGTTTGTAGAGCATATGAACCCACGGCTGTTACGTGTTGTGGCTTTGCCGGCACCCACCAGCACCGAAAAAGGGCAATGGTATTTTCAACGTTATGTTTTGCAATTGCCTAATCCAGGCGAAATTGTATTTTTCGACCGTAGTTGGTACAACCGGGCGGTGGTTGAACCAGTGAATGGGTTTTGTAGCCAAAAACAGTACCGTGAGTTTATGGATCAGGTAGTTGAATTTGAAAAATTGATTCAAAAAGATGGTATTCAACTCATTAAATTTTGGTTTTCAATATCTAAAAAAGAGCAGGAAAACAGGTTTAATTCCATTAAATCCGACCCCTTAAAACAGTGGAAGCTGAGCCCTGTAGATGAGCGTGCTCTGGAACTTTGGGATGATTATACCTATTATAAAAATGCCATGTTTGCCAAAACAAGTGGCCAATCTTGTGGATGGAACATTATTAAAGCAAATACCAAACCGTTGGCCAGGGTAGAAGCCATTAAACATGTATTGCGAGAGGTGGACTACCCCAAGGATGAACGTGCTCAATCCTTACTATTACCTGATGATAAAATAATTAAAGCGGTTAATCCCTCCGATTACCTGGCTAAAGAGCAACCGGTATAGTTTTGTTGCTGTTGGCTACCAATTAATGAGGGCAGAGGCCCAGGTGTAGCCGCTTCCAAAGGCAGCAATGCAAAGTAAATCGCCCGGGTTTAGTTTGCCTTGTTCCCAGGCCTCACTCATAGCAATAGGTATAGAAGCTGCAGTGGTATTGCCATAGTGCATTATATTATTAAATACTTTACTATCCGGCAGGTTAAGCTTACGTTGTACAAACTGGCTAATACGTAGGTTGGCCTGGTGGGGAATAAACAAATCAATATCTTCGGTAGATTTACCTGTGGCGGCCAGGGCTTCATTAATTACTTCTTCAAACCGCACTACGGCATGTTTAAATACCCCGTTGCCGTTCATATACACTTTAAAAGAGTCGTTTTCTACTATATCTTTACTTAACCGTATCTTGCGGCTGCTTCCGGGGTCTTTTACATATAGTTCTTCAGCATAATTGCCATCGGCATGCAAGTGAGTAGTTAGCACACCGGGCTCCTTATCGGTAGCTTGCAAAATGGCTGCTCCGGCTCCATCGGCAAAAATTACATTGGTACTACGGCCGGCTGTGGTTTTATCCAAGGCCGAAGATTGTATTTCGGCACCCACCACAAGCACCGTTTTATGAATTCCTGCCCGAATGTACGCATCGGCAGTTGAAAGCCCATATATAAAACCGGAACAAGCATTTCGGATATCTAACGCAGGGATACCTGCCAAACCCAGCTCGCGTTGTAGCAATACCCCCGAACCGGGAAAGAAATAATCGGGTGTGATGGTGGCAAATACTATCAGTTCAATTTGGTTGGCTGCTATGCCGGCACGTGTTAGCGCCAGTTGCGTAGCTCGGGTGGCCATGTTGGCTACTGTGTCTTTTTCAGGGTTAAACCACCTGCGTTCTTTAATGCCTGTTCGCTCCTGAATCCACTCATCCGAAGTATCAACAAACTTCATTAAGTCGTGGTTGGTAACCACATTTTCGGGCACATAATGACCAACTCCAATAATTTTGCTGTACATTTTTTTACTTATTTAGGCAAATTAAGGCTAATTCTGTAAAATATCCGTATTTCAATCCATCTTTTTAATCAAACAGGGTGTAATTGCCAAATTGGTCTGCCGGAGGGGCTGCTTGTATAAGCTCAGGGCTATCGTTCGCTACATTATTAACCCGGTTTGATACCGGAACAGCCGTATATGCAAATGCTTTATTTTGTGCTAGCAGGGCTTGTGCTTCGTGTTGCTTGATGTCCGGGTTTAGCCACATTAAAATTTCTTTTTCACCCAGTACAAGGGGGGTGTTAGAGGTAAGATGTTGCAAGCTACCCGGGGCAACTGCAGTAACTAGTGTAAAGGTTGTAATGGGTTTCCCGTCCATATTTTCATAGTGTTCGTATAAGGCAGCTATGGGCATCCATGCATCTGTGGCAGGCCTGATAAAATACGGAATCATTCCTTTTTTAGAAATGGATTTCCAGGCATAAAAACCGCTGGCAAGTGCTACACACCTACGGTTGTCCAAGGCTTTTAGATGCGAAATTTTGGCGTCTAATTGGGCCAGGGGAGCATTGATGAGCTTACCGGAAATTTTTTTATTATTCGAGAGCGAAGGCTCAATACCCCAGTATGCAAATTGTAAGTTATTTAATCCGGTAAGTATGGGTAGCAGCTGGGTGGGGGCTGC
>JALWRJ010000264.1 GCA_026994125.1 Cyclobacteriaceae bacterium
ATCTTATGCTGGTGCCTCAACTCATTCGCAAGCATTACCCATTGGCATCCATTGGATTTTTTCTACATATCCCATTCCCAACCTTTGAGCTTTTACGCACCGTACCTAAACGTAGGGAATTGCTTAATGGCGTACTGGGAGCCGACCTCATAGGGTTTCATACCCATGACTACGCACGGCATTTTATTTCGGCTGTTCGCAGAATTTTGGGCTTAGAACATCATTTTTTGGGTCGTATTAGGCTTTCTGACCGGGTAGTGGAGGTAGATTCTTTTCCGATGGGAATTGATTTTAATAAATATGCCGATGCAGTACACAAACCGGCTGTAAAAAAAGAAATTAAACGTTACCACAAAGAAATTGGCGATGTAAAAATTGTACTTACCATAGACCGCCTCGATTACTCTAAAGGCCTTCCCCAGCGTGTGCGTGCCTTTAAGCTCTTCTTAAAAAAATACCCTGAGTACCATGGAAAAGTGTCAATGGTTATGATTGTGGTACCCTCGCGCGATAATATTAAACATTACCATGCCCTAAAAGAAGAGCTCGACAAGCGAGTTGGCAATATTAACAGTATGTATGGCAGTATTTCGTGGACACCTGTACGCTATTACTACCGTGCCATTACCTTTAACCGTTTAATTGCCTGGTATCGGGTAGCCCCCATTGCGCTTATTACTCCTTTTAGGGATGGCATGAACCTGGTAGCCAAAGAATACATTGCTACCAAAGACGATGGCAAAGGCATTTTAATTTTAAGCGAAATGGCCGGAGCGGCTAAAGAATTGGTAAATGCTTTGCAGGTAAACCCCAACAACTTGCACCATATTGCCGATGCCATTTACAAAGCTTTACAAATGCCTGAAGAGGAACAAATTGAGCGCATACGTGCTATGCAAAAAGTGGTTAAACGAAACAATGTAAACCGATGGGCATCGCTCTTTTTAGCTAACCTGCTACGGGTACGAAACAGCTCGCTCCAAATTCTTAAAAACCATTTTGATACCACCAAAGAAAAGCAACTCCTACGTGCCTACCAGCAAAATACCCAGCGCCTCATTTTATTGGATTACGATGGCACGCTGGTTAATTTTAGGTCGAACCCCAACAGTGCCAAGCCCGGCAAAATACTCTATACCACCTTAAAAAAATTAAGCTTACAAACCGGTAACCGGGTGGTAATTATCAGTGGTCGTGATAAAGAAATATTAAACAAATGGTTTGGTAAATACCACCTGGATTTAATTGCCGAACATGGAGCCTGGCACCGTCCACTAGGTGGCCACTGGGAACAATTTGAACAAATTAATGTGCAATGGAAAGAGGAACTTGCACCCATTATTCAGGAATTTGTGGATCGTACACCCGGCTCGTTTTTAGAAGAAAAAAACTATTCGTTGGCCTGGCACTATCGTAAAACCGACCCCGGACTGGCCGAAATAAGACATCATGAACTCATGGAGCAGCTTACCCACCTTATAACCGGTAAAAATTTACAAATAATGGAAGGCAACAAAGTGCTGGAAATTAAAAATGATGTAATTAATAAAGGAAGAGCAGCGCAAGCTATATTAGAACAAGCACCTTTCGATTTTATTTTGGCCATTGGCGATGACTATACCGATGAAGACACCTTTAAAGCCATGCCTCCTTATGCGTTTACCTTAAAAGTAGGTTTTGCCGAAACTTCGGCCAGGTTTAATATTGGCTCGGTAGAAGAGGTTAATAATTTGCTTCAAAAATTGGGAAGAATGGATGTGTAATTGAGAGTGTATGCCTTAAACTTCCTTTCTTTTAACACCAAACTTTTGTAATTGTTTCTTCGAGAAGATTTATACTCGCATATACTGCACTAACGTATGCGAGGCACCTGGCTAAAGCTAATCCCTAAGGTGCGTTCAAAATACCGAAGTTGTTTAATTTCGGAGGTGGTTACCAGGCAAATGGAAAGGCCATCTTTACCGGCTCGTGCGGTACGCCCACTCCGGTGGGTATAGTATTCGTCTGTAGCAGGCAACTGGTAATGCACCACAAACCGCAAATCATGCACATCAATACCCCGTGCGGCCAGGTCGGTGGCTATAATAAACTGCAAACGTTCGTTTTTAAACCCCCGCATAATTTTATCACGCTCTTTTTGTTTTAAATCGCCTTGCAGGGCAGCTACTGCAAAGCTACCAGCATGCAGTTGCTGTGCCAGCTTTTGGGTAGCTTCTTTGGTTTTGCAAAAAATAATACCTCTATCCTGCTTACGGCGTTTTAAAAATTGAAGCAACACCTCCGTTTTTTCATATTCTTTACAAACCACATATTGGTGCACAATATTTTTATTAACCACCTTGCCGGGTGCCAGCACAACTTTGTGTGCATTGGGCGACAAGTAATGTGAAATAATTTGACGGATACCAGATGGCATGGTGGCCGAGAAAAGCCATTTATTCTCGGCCTGAGGAACCCATTCAAGTATGGTTTCTAAAGACTTTTTAAAGCCCATGCTCAACATTTCATCGGCCTCATCAAGCACAATGGTTTGTACATGTTGCAGGCTTACAGCTTTTCGTCTCACTAAATCGATAAGCCTGCCGGGTGTAGCTACTACAATATGAGTTGGCCTTTTAAGGGCTTGCATTTGCTTTTCAATTTGAGCACCTCCAAAAACAGCCTCGGTAAAAATTTTATCGGTGTACTTGGTAAATTTAAAAAATTGTTTGGCAATTTGTTGGCCTAACTCGCGTGTTGGGCAAAGCACCAACGCTTGCACATGGGCTTTAGCCGGATTAATTTGTTGTAATAAAGGCAACCCAAAAGCGGCAGTTTTGCCGGTTCCGGTAGGTGCCTGCCCCACCAAATGTATGGTTTGGTGCAACAATACAGGAATTACTTCTTGCTGAATGGTTGTTGGGGTAGTAATACCCAGGTCGGTTAAGCCCTTACACAAATTTTTATGAACACCCAGTTCTTTAAAAGTAGCCAATCTTTTTTTTATTTAATAAAAGGCAAAGGTACAACGGGTTAACTCAAGATTATCAATACTCCTTCATTTTCATTTCGCCTACCGTCATATTTAGCTCGCGTGCCTTGCGCCTTTCCAAGCTGGCCTCGTAAGCCGAAACTCCATGTAGTTCCGACAGGTAATCGAGGTGGCCGGGCGAGGTTACCACCATAATGTCATCGGGGGTAATTTGGTTAGGATGGTCGTAGCCACAGGATTCGGCCAGCATTTGGGTTTCTTTGTACAATACGTTGGCATAGGTGGCCACACGCTGAGCGGCCGCTTCAATATCTAAGGCTTTTTCGAGTTTTTTGTTTTGCGTAGCAATGCCCGTAGGGCAATGGTTGGTGTGGCACTCTAAGGCTTGTATGCAGCCTAACGAAAGCATAAACCCGCGTGCCATATAAACGGCATCGGCTCCCAGCGCCATGGCTACGGCAATATCGATGGGTGTAGAAATTTTACCGCTGGCCATAATAACAATTTTATCGCGAATACCCTGGCTTTTAAAGGCCCAATCGGCTACCGCTACTGCTTGTTTCATGGGCAGGCCGGCATACGAGCTTAGCACATGCGGAGCGGCTCCGGTACCCCCATCGCCCCCGTCAATTACCAGGTAGTCGGGCCCACGGCCGGGCGATTCTTTCATAGCCTTGGCTACCTCTTCAATTTCGGCCGTATGGCCAATAACCATTTTAATACCTACCGGTTTTTTAACAATGCCTCTTATACGGTCTATAAAATCGAACAAACCAGGTACATCGCTAAACTCTTTGTGACGAGCCGGTGAATAGGCATCCTTGCCCATGGGTATTTTTCGAATATCGGCTATCTCCTGTGTAATTTTTTCTTTTAAAAGCATACCTCCCTTGCCGGGCTTCGCCCCTTGAGCTAATTTAATTTCGAACATTTTTACCTGGGGATGTTCGGCTTGTTTGCGAAGAAGGGCTTCATCCAAATTACCATCATCATCGCGAATGCCATATTTAGCTGTTCCTATCTGAAAAATTAAATCGGCTCCACCATACTCATGGCAGGGTGCCAGTCCACCTTCGCCCGTATTATGCATAATACCGGCCATTTTAGCGCCTTTATTAAGGGCTGCATGTGCCCGGTACGACAAGGCTCCAAACGACATAGCACTTATATTTACAAAATGATGTAGTGTTACCGGTTCTACACCAGTATGCTTACCTATTATTTTTTCGTAAGACCGCCCTACTTTTTCGCCTGTTTTAGATTTGGTATTGGTAAAGGTAGCCGGCATAATTAAGGTAGTGCCTACCCTGTCCATATCTATTTGGCTACCAAAGCCAATGGTATTGCGTACTCCTAAAGAAGATTCGTAAATCCAATTGCGAGTAATACGGTTGTAGGGAGTTTCTTCCTGATCGTTTAAAAACAGGTACTGCCTTAACAAAGGGCCTAATTTTACCAATAATTTTCTACCCCAAATTACCACCGGAAAAACCCGCTGTACCGGATAATTTTTTTGTGTTTTATCGTGGATAAACAACACAATAAATGCCATAATGAAGCCTGAAACAAGAAATACCCCATAAAGTGCTTTTAGTAATTGTAGAGGCTTATAAGCGGCAAAATCAAGGTTTAAAATAAAATACCCGTAGGCCAAAGCAGCTGCACTTGAAAGAAGAAACCAGCCCCAAAGCGCAGGATTAATTAGAAACTTTAATGAAGGAGCCCTGGTAACACTGGTTTGATGAAATTTTCGTTCGGTTGCCATACTAATTTATGTTTTGGTGGCTGAAATTAGTTAATTAATACGATGTTTACAAAAGAACCCACAGATTTAACCCTGAAAATTCATTTGAGATAAATTCTTTAAACCGCTTCTAACCTAAATTTAAGAAAAGCATTTGCCTATCTCCTTTTTATAAACCAGCAAAAAATAACGTGTAAAACAAAGAAACACCCCCATAGCTACAATAGCACGTAAACAATAGGGTTAGTTCTTTTGATAAGTTAACCAAGCTGTATTTCAGTAATAAAATGCAATTATGGCTCAGGCACAATTCACCATTTATTTGTATATTTGGCTAAGTTATTACCCGTACTTTGTACAGGTTAGAGGCATAAAGGTAGGTTTAGTTATACGTAAGAATTTTTAAATTAAACCTTATTAAAATAAAGATGTCGAACCGGTATGAAAAACTTTATTACACTTTTGGCAATAATTACCCTACCCATCTATGGTAGTGCCCAATCCTTTACGGTAACCGTTACTAATGGGTATGGTAGTGGTACCTTTAACGCTGGAGATACAGTGCATATATGGGCAAAAGAGTTAAAACAAGATACTGTTTTTACGTATTGGAGTGGAGATACTACACTTTTAAACTATCCAAATGAATGGCATCAATTATTTATTATGCCAAACAAAAATGTGTCTTTTACCGCAAATTTTGACACGTTAATACCAAGTGCCACCTTACAATCAGAAAATATTCAAGGTGCTGACACCATAAAACCTGTGCTTTATTATTTCCCCCAAAACCCCATAGGAGTTGTCTTTTTATTTCATGGAACAGCCGGAAACATGAATATTTGGGTTGAAGGTGCAGATAACAGGCAAATAACCAAAGACTTAATGTATAATAATTTTGCTGTTGTTATAACAGAAGCAGAAGAAATTACACGAAACACAGATATTGATAAAAGTGGCGTACTAAG
>JALWRJ010000265.1 GCA_026994125.1 Cyclobacteriaceae bacterium
TCATCGCCAGTTCCAAAAGCAGCATTGGCTGTATAACTGGTGCCACTTACCGGGTCGGCATCTACGGCAGTTCCTTGCTTGGCTAGCACAATAACCCCATCATCGCCATCGCCTCCGGTCCAGTTTATGGTCATTGCATTATCACCAATGGCCGTAAAGTTAATAGCCGAGGCCTGCGTGGTTGGGGCTGTGCACGAGGGTACTCCTATCCATGAGCCCGGATCGAAATCGGCAGGTGCATTCTGTATTCCATTGCCTCCTCCACTATCGTTATCTACATTCCACTCGTTTACATCCCAGGTGGTATTACCCGATGTAACCGTTCCTTTTCTTTCAGCCCGGCCATCTTCAAATTCGTGGCCGGTGCCTGTACCGTCTTCGCCTATTACGCCAAAAATATCTATGGTAATAGGGTTTAGGTTATCTGTATTATCAATGAGTAATATTTGGTCGTCTCCATTAGAATCGGCAGCCCCTCCGGTGCCAATATCCTGATCGGCAGCAAACCCATAGGCGGTATTAAAAGCTGCTCCATTTGGAGATATAATGTAAAATCCTCCAGCGGGAATGGTTCCTGTTAATGGAACAGCTGTTTGAGGGCTGGTATTTCCATTTGTATATCTTAATAATGCATAATTATTAGCAGCTAAATCAAAAGGTGCTGCTCCAGCATTATAGAGTTCAACAAACCTGGCAGATGCATTATTATTTGGATCGGCCAGCTCTGTAATAAAAACCTGAGCTCGTGTTGCGTGGCTTAACAACAGCATGAGTAGCAGGCTAAAAAGTGATAAATTAGGTAAATGTTTTTTCATAATGGTAAAATTATTTTTAACAAGCATATAATAAATGTGCACTAATGTACGGATATTTTTTAATTGTTTTTCAGTAATGATTATCAAATTGTTATCTATTTTTTAGAAGCTATATTGGGTTTTATAAAAATGTTTAAACATGAAATTTTGTAGCGGTTTGTACAAGCAAAACAGCACCCATATTACGTTAGTATATGGCTAAAATATGTGTATAATTAGCTTTAGACGAGCTTAGTTGCACAATATACTGCCCCGCTTTTAGGTGCGATACATCCAATGTGGTTTTTCCGGTATTTTTTTGTTGGAGCACTACCTGGCCTACCATATTGGTAATTTGGATATGGTAGGTATGTTGCGGCCCGTTAAGTGTTACCTGCGCATGTGCCGGGTTTGGGTACAGGTTTATCGTGGCTTTGTCGTTCTTGGTTAATCCACTTATAACATCATTGCCCTTAAGCTCGAGTATAAAGGTGTTATTAGTGCCCAGGGTGTAATTTTCCTCTTGAGGTACTAGTTGATAGGTTAAACGACCGGCTGCAGTTTGGCTTACTGCATCGGTATTAAAATGTACTTTAAATAAGGCCGAAGTAGCACCGGCCAACCAGGTAAGTGAAAGTGTATCGTTGGTGGTAGCAGGTACGGTGCTGTACTCGCTGCCATATTGTAGCTCAAGTGCTTCTAATTGCACCAAGTGCAGGCTTAGGTCGCTATTAGGTGCAATATCGGCAAACAATTGTACGTCAAAGGTATCTACCGGGAAGGTACTACGGTACGAAAAATTAAAGTTAAGTTCGGGTACATTTTTAGCATATTCGGTACCAGTTACATTTAACACTTGGTTTGCCACGCCCGGAGTACTGTGTGTAATGGTTCCATTTACCGGAGCATTGCTATCGGTGGTGGGTTTAAAGCGAACATACACCGTGGTGGTTGGTACGGTGCCAGCGTTGGGGGTTAGGGAGGTGCTGCTGTTAAAATCGGCATCGTTAGGGGTGAGTGATACCTCAAAACCGGAACTGGCCGCTATGGTAATAGCCCCGGTTAAGTTAGCTCCGGCTACGGTGTATTGCTGATGGGCTGAGGCCTCGCCTACATTTACTGTTCCAAAATCGGTTAAGCTGGCTGTAATGTTTAAAGAGGTAGTAGAGGCATCTTTTTCGCTACCAGCTACATTTAACACTTGGTTTGCCACGCCCGGAGTACTGTGTGTAATGGTTCCATTTACCGGAGCATTGCTATCGGTGGTGGGTTTAAAGCGTACATACACCGTGGTGGTTGGTACGGTGCCAGTGTTGGGGTTTAGGGAGGTGCTGCTGCTAAAATCGGCATCGTTAGGGGTGAGTGATACCTCAAAACCGGAACTGGCTGCTATGGTAATAGCCCCGGTTAAGTTAGCTCCGGCTACGGTGTATTGCTGATGGGCTGAGGCCTCGCCTACATTTACTGTTCCAAAATCGGTTAAGCTGGCAGTAATAGTTAAGGTAGGAGATGTACTGCTACCCCAAATAATGCCTACATATTCCGGGTGGTCGATAAAAGGATTTCGATTGCCCTGGTAATTGTAAATAGCGTTGTTTCGATCAATTTCTTTTTGGCTAACAGGATCTTCGTTATGCCATTTTATCAGCATCTCTAAGGCCCAATCTTCAAATACATGATCCGAAGAGCCATCGAGCATGGCATCTCCATTGGTGTTATTTTTTTCCCATCCATCTATTAGGTTCTCATAACGAGTGGCCATGTAAAAATAGCCTCGTGCCAAATCACCTTTATAGTCATCAATGGGTTCAAAAACAGTACCTGAATAGCCCGCTAAACTGTTGGTGCCTAATTTGGATCCGTTGGTTGAGGTCCAGGAAGCGCTGCCTACTTCGCCATAAGCGTAATTGCTTCGTTTGCCATTCACATAGCCATCGGTAGGTACGATATGAAAAGGATCGGATACCATGGGGCTGGCATCGTTAAACCAGCTTTTTGGAAACGAGTGCTCGCGATTGTAGCAACTGCCTTCTCCGGAGTAGTTTCCACATTGGTCGGAACCAAAGCTGTATTCGTAGGCCGGAGTGCCCCCCGGAACATCGGAATACATATCCCATACTTTGCCATTAGACTTTTTGTCTGAGGTTTTGTATAAATCCCACAGGTCATTATAGCTATGGGTGTTATGCCCTTTAATGATGTCGTACAGGGCTGTTTTTAGTTGGTAACCTGTTTTACCATTGGCAGTACTATAATAGCCGGCAGGTATTTGCGCGGCTGCGTTAAGTGCAGCAAAAACTAAAAAATAGAGGAAACTAAAAAAGTGTCTGTTCTTAATATTTTTCATACCAATTTCTATAAATGCGGCCAAAGTTAAGAAATTATTTTCATCCTTAGCGGTTCTTTGAATTGCTTCGTTTTTCTATTTGGCTGAATATAAACGATATTTCTTTCGCGGGCATCTTTTTATTAAGCTATTCGGTTTAAATTCGCATCATGTCTGTGGTAAAAGAAATGTTTTCACGTAAAAGGGTGCTTCCTTTAGGAATAATTTTACTGATGGTAGCCGTGTGGTATTGGCGAAAACCTACCCCCTTGGTGGTGCTGCACGGACAAACATTTGGGAGTATAGGCTATACTATTAAGTATAAAGATAAGCAAAGAAGAAATTTTAAGGCTTCGATTGATTCGCTATTAGATGTTTTTAATAATGCGGTAAGCCATTACCGGCCTCAGTCGGAGCTGTCAAAGTTTAATCGCGATTCGGTGGTGTATTTTAAGCTACCGTATATGTACCCAGTGTTGCGTGCCAGCCGGCAAGTGTACCGGGCTACCTCTGGTGGTTTTAATCCGGCAGTTATGCCTCTGGTAAATGCCTGGGGGTTTGGGCCCGATCACAGTCAGCAACCCGATAGTGCTTTTATTGATTCGGTACTGACCTTTATTGATTTTAACCTGGTGCAATTTGATAGTCTTCGTGCCTGGAAAAAAGATAAACGGGTGCAGCTCGATTTTAGTGCTGTGGCTAAAGGGCAGGGTATTGATGTAGTGCTTGAGTTTTTAGAATCAAAAGGCATAACCGATGCATTTGTTGAAATAGGTGGAGAGGTAAACACCTTAGGCACCAATGCACATGGCAAGCCTTGGCGGGTGGCTATTTTAGACCCGGCTTCTGATGCCATTAACCAACAATACATTGCCATTGTAAATTTGCAAAACAGGGCACTGGCTACCTCGGCCAATAATTTTAATTATGTAATTCGAGATGGAGTGCGGTATTCGCATACCTTAAATCCGTTTACCGGCTACCCTACCCATAATACTATTTTAAGCGCTTCGGTGTTTGCTCAGGATTGCATGACGGCCGATGCTTATGCTACTGCTTTTATGGCGTTGGGCGAAGCCAAGGCCAAAGAAATTTTAGCCCAGCAACCCGGGTTGGATGCTTTTTTAATTTATAGCCTGCCCGATGGACGCACCGAAACTTTTGCCACTGCCGGTCTTCAACCCTTGTTAGAAATACTACCTACCACCGAGCCATGATTGTAAACCTGATCATATTGCTTGGGAGTGCGCTGGCCGGAGGCTTGCTATCGGTGTATTATGCTGATAAAAAAAAGCTAAACTATGGGCTGATACTTACTTTTTCGGGGGGTTATTTATTTTCGATTACCATCATTCATATCCTGCCTCATTTATTTGCCGAAGCTACCCCTGTAACTTATACAGGAATGGTGGTACTAGCCGGTTACTTTTTGCAACAATTATTAGAGTATTTTACAGCCGGAGCCGAACACGGGCATGTGCACCCCAGCAGCCCCGAGCACCGGCATAAATCCGGATTGGCCGTTTCGCTATTGGTAGGTTTAAGTGTGCATGCTTTGCTCGAAGGCTCGCTGCTTACTGAATCGATAGCCAACCCTGCCCATACACATAACGGAGCTGTGGCTTTGGGTATTGGCCTGCATAAATTGCCGGCTGCTTTTGCCATGATGAGCATACTTCTGTGCTACTTTAAAACCAAAGCCAAACCTATTGTTTTTTTAAGTTTGTTTGCTTTGGCCTCTCCGGTGGGTTTAGTGCTAAGTCAGTATGCGGTAGATAACCATATTTTTACCCCTCAAACCACTGCGGTGCTTTTTGCATTGGTAAGTGGTAGCTTTTTGTATATTTCTACCACCATTGTGTTTGAGAGCACCCCCGGCCATGCATTTAAGTGGAAGAAGCTGATGGTGTTGCTCTTAGGTGCAGGCTTGGCTATATTGGCCGAAATGGTTTTGTAGCAGGAGGTGCAAGTGACAACTACAAACACAACTTTGTGATAATCGGTTACCCTTCAAGTACCCTGCAAGGATTTTTACCCGTTTGCAAAAAAAATGTTAAAAAAATTGCATTTGCTAAAAAATAAAATATATTTGCATACAAGATATAACATATATATAGTATGAGTTATTCTCTTTCGTTTACTAAAGCTATTTTAGTAGTAATTTTTGTGGCAGATAAAATTCGACAAAAACAATTTGAGTTTCTTTCAACGGCTGATATTTCAAAATTTCTTAGTATTCCCAAACCTACACTTGTTAAAATACTACAAAGTTTACATGCAGCAAATATTATAGAAACCAAGGAAGGAAAGCAAGGTGGTATTAGGCTTATGAAGGATGCTTCCAAAATAACCATAGTAGAAATACTTGAAGCAACCGAAAAGGGGAAGAACCTGTTTCAAACTTCGTTTAATATTTTGGCCGAAGGTAAGCGGCCCGATAATGCACAGCGCCTTATTAAAAATGTATTGTCCAATGCTGAAATTAAGATGAAAGCAGAGCTGGGCAAAACAACAATTGCTGAGATACTTAAAAAGTTGGGGGATTAATT
>JALWRJ010000266.1 GCA_026994125.1 Cyclobacteriaceae bacterium
TCGTAGTAGTTTATGGCGTCCGCCCGATTTGCAATTAGCACTAAACTGGCAAAAGAAACAAATGCCTACAAGGCAATGGGCCGATCGCTACAACCAGGCCTTTGAGCGTGCTACCGTATTCCTCGAAACCAGTAAGCTTTCGTACGAAGCCGAACAGCGCAGTATAGAACTAAAACAAAAACGCGACTTAAAACGGGCAAAAGTGATGGCTGTGGTGCTTGGGGCTGCAGCTATCATCGCTATTTTTATGTTTGTATGGGCCATTACACGCCAAATTGAAGCCACCACACAAGAGCAACTTGCTAAAAAAGCCGCTAATGATGCCTTAATAGCTCAAAAAAACGCTGAAAACGAAAAAGATAAAGCTAACGAAGCCTTAGCATTGGCCAACCAAAGAGCCTTAGAAAACAAAGCGTTAAATAAACAATTAACAGCCAGACTTGTTGAACTGCGCAGGGCCTTGGAAGATGTAAAACGAAGCGAGGAAAAAGCACGACTGGCTTCTGAACAAGCCATTTTAGAAAAAAATATTTCGGTAGCTGCGCTAAAACAAGCCGATTCATCAGCACGCGTGGCGGCCAGTAAAACCAGGGAGGCCGAGCGCTACTTAATGCTTACTACGGCACAATCTATGGCTACCAAATCAGTAACTGAGCCCGATAGTGATTTAAAAGGACTGTTGGCCCAACAGGCCTACTTGTTTAATAAAGAGTACCAGGGCAACGAATACGATAAGTATATTTATAATGGACTGTACCAGGCTATGGCTAATTTTGAAGGAGCCAATTATAATGCCTTTACAGGCCATAGAGGTGCAGTTAGGGGGCTGGCCTTTGGCTTGGATAACCTCTTTTATTCAGTTTCGAGCGATGGCACCATAAAAAAATGGGATTTAGCCCATGAGCAAGCCGGCTTTGTTTCTCTAGGTAAACCACATGATTATTCTTTAAGAGGAATTGCCCTAAGCGAGGATAAAAAATGGGTAGCCGTTACATCCGATTCCTCGGCTATCGAACTATATAATGCTGCCAATTTTAAAGAACCAATGCTTATAAATGTACACAAAGGCCTGGTTCGAATGGTTAAGTTTATTGGCAATGAAAAGTTAGTTTCTGTAGGTATTGATGGTAAGTTGAGTGTTTATAATATTACCAATAAATCTGTTGAGTCTCAAATTGATATCCAGGATAAAGTAAAGGCTTTTGATATAAGCATGGATGGCTCCTGGTTGGTGGCAGCTACCGAAACCGGTAAATTGATTCAGGTAAACCTGTCCACCAAAAACAAAAGATTACTATACGAACTGCCCTCTGGTCAACCCATTCACGATGTAGAAATTAGCAGCGATGAGTTTTTTATTGCATTTGGGGGCGAAGACACCAATGTGTATTTATGGAGTGTGCCTAATAATAAAATATTCAGAACTCTGCGTGGGCATACCGGCCGAATTAACTCTCTTGAGTTTTCGCACGATGGCATGCTACTGGCTTCGGCTAGTTTCGATGGCAGTGTTTTGGTTTGGAATATGTTCGACCTTAACTCTTTCCCCCTTGAAATGAATGATGATTTTGATAATTTTATTTGGGATGTTGCCTTTAGTCCGTCCGATAACTACCTCATCATTGCCAGTCAAACCCATAAAATAAAAAAATGGCCCATCGATGCCGGTGAAATGGCCGATCAAATTTGTAAGCATTTGCAACGTAACATGACCATAGATGAGTGGGATAGATTTGTAGGAAATGAAATTAAATTTAGAAATACATGTATCAGTTTATTGATTGAAAACAACCCTTAATCAATACCTATGAAAAAAGTTGCGCCCATTTTTTTCTTTATGCTGTCGATCTTTTTATCATCGCAGGCACAGGCTCAATGTAGAGAGAACCTCACCAAAGCACGTGATAATTTTGATGCCGGCAATTTTTATGGCATACCCGCACTCCTTAACGAATGTCTGAAAAAAGGAACCCGACAGGATAAAATTGCTGCTTATCGTTTATTAACTATTACCTATTTATACATCGATGACCCTCGGGCTGCGCAAATCAGCTTTATTCAATTACTCGAACTCGACCCGGAATATAAACCCGATAGCACAGAATATGTTGAACTGGTTCATTTAAGTAAAGAGTACATAACTACACCCATTGTTACCTGGCGTTTGCGTGCCGGTATAAACACTAGTTTTGTTACCGTTTTGCAGCAAAATGGTAGCAATAACCCCACTATCTCTAATGATACCTATGGCTATAAAGCAGGTTTTAATGCGTTGGCATCTATGGATATTGGCATAAATAAGTATTTTACAGCCTCGCTCGAACCTGAACTAAGCTTCGATAGGTTTACCTCTAAATCTTCCTATTTTAACGATGTTAATGGCCTGCCCGATGCCAAAGACCAGGCCAGTTTTACCGAGAAGTCCTTACAAGTTTCCTTGCCGGTATCAGTACGTTTTACCTGGCCGGGCAATACGTATAGCCCATATATTTATAGCGGTTATAGCCCAAATTTTACCTTTTTTACCCTAAGTGACGCCAGCTATGTGAAAAACGAAAACCAGGCTCAAACATTTACCAATAATAAGAATTTAAACATTACAGACTTGCGCAAACAATTTTCAAACTCTGCCGTTTTTGGCATAGGTTTAAAGCGCAGAGTAAACCTTAATTATGTTTTTGTTGATGTACGATTTAAAATTGGATTGCAAGATTTGCTTAATACCAAAGCACTTAACAATTTCGATAAAAATAAAGACATAAACACCTATACAACTACTTACTTACAACGCGATAATAATTTTCGGCAAAACCAGGTAAATTTAACCATTGGGTATGCTTGGCCTAGTTACTATGCCCGAAGAAAAGGTTCGCTTAATTTTAAATCATTTATGCGAGGCATATTTAAACCTAAATCCAGGTATGAATAAAATTATAAGAGTCATATTTTTATTCGCTTTACTGGGCTGCGATACACCCTCTAATATAGCCCCTATTGAAGAACATTCTTTTATAAAGTACTATGGTGGTGTGGGTAATCAACAAGGTATTGCCTTAAAACAAACACCCGATGGTGGATTTATTATTGGAGGTAACTCGCAAAGTGAATTTGGTGGTCCTAGCGATTTTTTACTTGTTAAAGTAGATGCCGAAGGCAACCAGGAGTGGTACCAAACATACGACTCGGGAGGCGATGATAAGCTGGTAAATATAATTGTTGAACAAGATGCCTACGTTTTTGCTGGCACTTCAACAAACAACGGGCAGTCAACCATATACATTAGTCGTGTTGGCTTGGATGGCACCGAAATTGCCCAAAGCGATATCGGAAACTATATTACGGAATCTTACGCCTGTACCGGTATCAATCCAACCGCTAGTGGCAATTTTATTGTAACAGGTAAAAATATTATTCCTTCAGCTAGTAGTAGTAGTGCGGTGGTCATCTTACAGAACAACCTGACGCGTATTGACCACCAGTTCTTCGGAAAAAAAGACGAAGAAGTGGTTTTAATTGAAGGATTTGAAATTGTAAATCATAGTAGAATTAGCTACCTCATATTTGGTTATTCTGTTAAAGGTACTGAGTTTTTTCAATTAGATGCCGATTTAGTAGGGGTAAATACAGCCAATACCATCATTAACACAACTGGGCGAGTGTCGGATGTGGTACAATTTGATGATCATAAATTTTACGTAATGAGCAATACCGATAACGATGCCGAATTGGGCTTGGTAAGTGCTCCCAATCCTTCCAGCGATTTTATTCCACCCAATGCCAGCCATCGCATTCGGCTGGCCAATAGCTTTAATGGTACGTATATGGTCGTTAAGCAAGGAAATTTAGCTGTTTCAGGCATAGTTAAAGAAGCCAGTTCCGAAAAAACTACCTCTACTTTATTAGAAGTTACTCCCTTAGGGGAGGCCATCTGGCAACGTTTGCTGGGGCAAGATTTCTCCTACAGTTCCGGACAAGTGGTGGTATTGCAAGATGGTTCCGTACTTTATACTGGGGTAGCCGGTTTAAAAGAACAAACCAAGGTGTTTTTAATTAAGGTAAAAAGTAACGGACAAATGGATTAATTATGGTTGGTTTATCAAATAAAATGGTTACTTTTTACCTGGCAAATAGCATTAAAATCAATATCTAACCCAATAGCCGAGTTGGCATGAATTACATAAAAAAATCACTTTTTACTTTTTTTGCAGTTTTAGGCTCAATCATATCCTTTGGGCAGGTAAATATTACTGGAGGAACTGGTGGTACAAACATTTGTTTTGGGGCAACAGCAACCCTTTCTGATATAGTTATTGCTGAAACTAATACAGGGGATATTGGTAATTCGAGTTCTTCTTTTATTTTGCAGACAATTATTTTAAGCCCTAGTTCTGCTAATTTTGAATTTGTACCTAACACAGGTGTAGCTTATGTTACTGGTGGATCTATTAATACAAGTTTTTCTATAACTAGTACCGATATTACAATTACCCTTTCAGATGTTCCTGGAGGAGCTGATAATTCTTTGGAGTTTAACAATATTGTTCTTACAGGAATTCAAGTAACATCTACAGGAACTGATCAACTAGGTCAAAATATTTCACGTACTGGTGGTTCTTTGGCTGTTGTAGGATTAACTAACGGTACTCAAATAACCAATTTAAGTAGTGTACCATTACCTGTAGCCAATATAGTAAACGATAAAGGGTCAACCATTTGTGCTTCGGAATTAATCACTTTTACCGGTTCCATTACCAATGGTAAAACTGCTAGTAATTATGAATTTATTTTAGATCCGGCCGGTGCCAGAACTACCCTGCAATCATCGGTATCTCCAACGTATGCCACATCTTCATTGGCTAACGGAGACCAAGTGGCTGTATTAATTACCGATACTGATGGGTGTAACGATGAAACGGCTCCACAAACCATAACTGTAAATCCGGGGTTTACGGCTTCGCTTACCAGTTCGGCCACAGCCAATACAAGTTGTGCAGGGGAATCGGTTACCTTTACAGCTTCCTATGGAGGAGGGCCAACCCTTCCTGTTGATTACGAGTTTTTCCTTAATGGAGGCTCTGTGCAAGGGCCTAATGGAACAAATACATACACCACATCAGGCTTAAGTGATAATGACCAAGTATATGTTATCATTAATGAAACCGGTACGTGTTCAGCCACCTCATCTACCATCACCAATACCGTAATACCTATCCCTGCTAATAACCTAACTGTTAATGTAGCCAATGGAGGAACGGTGTGTTTTGGCGAAAGTGCGCAAATTACAGTAGTATCTAGTCAAACAAATGTTGAGTACGAATTGCAAAATGATGCAACAAGTGCTTCTCTTAGTGCTAAATTTGCAGGTACAGGAGGCGATTTAGTATTAACTAGTTCTGCACTTTCTTCAAATGTTACTATAAAAGTAAATGCCAGCAGTACCCTTACAAGCAATTGTTCAGTCGATCTGCTTTCTACGCAAGCCATTACCATCCAAAACTCTTCGGCACCTACGTCCACCAGTCCGGTGCCTATTTGTGTGAACGATGCCATTCCAACCTTAACGGCATCAGGTGGAGGTACCTACACCTGGTACGATGATGTAACCTTAACCAATCAGGTAGGAACAGG
>JALWRJ010000267.1 GCA_026994125.1 Cyclobacteriaceae bacterium
TAGTTTTCCTTTTTTATAGCCACTAATCCCTCCAAGGATTTGTTCATGGAATGTGCCAATTGAGTTATTTATAGATTTATCAATTTGGCGTAAAATTTCGGTTTCTATTATATTTTCCTGGCTAATGTTATTAAACTTAACATCAAAAGTCAGTTTAATTGTATCTATTTTGTTCTTGTAGAATTTCTTTTTCGAAATTTCGGCCTTGGCTTTTACATAAGATAAATGCAGGTTTTCAATACACATCAAAAGATGTTCATCAGATATGAAATTTACATATTTGTTTGCCATATATTAAGAAAATGTTTTTAGCAAAGCTACAACTAATGATTGATGTATAAAGAAAAGGCAGAATATTCATTTTCAACTTGCTATAAACCTATTTGTATTTAAAAACAGGTGTTCTACATATTTACACCACATTATCGGGGTTATAGTCCAGTTCGCCCTCGCTGCTGGCTACCAAAGTGGCAACGGTGGCATCTCCGGTAACGTTAACCACGGTGCGCAGCATATCTAAGGGGCGGTCGAGGGCAATAATTAAAGCCAGCCCCGATGGCTCTACCCCAATGGCCCCAAGTACAATAACCAACATAATAAGGCCGGCTCCGGGCACGGCAGCGGCTCCAATAGATGAAAGTGTAGCGGTAAGCACAATGGTAAGCTGATCCATCAGGGTAAGGTCGTGCCCAAAGGCCACCGCTATAAACACAGCCGAAATAGCCTGGTGAATACTGGTGCCATCCATATTAACCGTAGCACCCATGGGTAGCACAAAACTGGTTACTTCTTCGGAAACGCCCAGGTTTTTCTCTACCCGCTCCATAGTTACAGGCAAGGTGGCGGCACTACTACTGGTTGAAAAGGCCAACAATTGAGCCGGAAAAATAGCCTTAAAAAAATCGGCATATTTAATTTTGGTAAAGCTGGTAATTACTACCGGGTAAAACACCAATATCATAAAAGCCAATCCGGCTATCACACATAGCCCGTAAATGCCCAAGGCCATAAACAAATCGAGCGCTCCTGCCGGGTCGTCTCCGGCCACATCTACAATAAGCCCGGCTATTAAAGCCAGTACGCCTATGGGCGCATACATCATTATAATATCTACAATATTTAAGATAATGGCATTTACACCATTAAAAAAGGCCTTTACCGGAGCTACTACCTCTGATTTGCTCATTACCATGGCAATGCCAAACAAAAATGCAAAAAAGATAACCTGCAACATTTTACCATTGGTACTTAGTGCGCTAAATAAATTTGAAGGCACAATGTCTTCGAGCACTTGCAAGGGACGCGCTTCTTTTACTTGTTTTGCTTTATCCTTTTTAAGGTCAGCATCTTTGGCAAACTTTTCTTTAAGTTCAATTCGTTTATCATCGGGCAGGTACGAGCCGGGGTTTACCACATTGGCTATAACCAAAGCTAGCGTAATGGCCAATACGGTGGTGGTAATGTAAAGCCCCAGGGTTTTACCTCCAATACGCGATAACTTGGAGGTATCTGTCATATTGGAAATGCCATCGATGAGCGAAACCAGAATAAGGGGTATAGCAATAAGTTTTAACATGCTAATAAAAATGGTTCCAAACGGCTTTACCCAATCAAGAACAAATTCATTTCCCCCCGAAAATATAGCGATTACTCCTATGACAACACCCAATAACATACCAAGTCCAATCTTGGTAACTAACGACATCTTCTTCATATTATACTATTTAATCAAAAAAATAAAGCCACAACAGGCTACGAACCCACCAAAGTAGTGGATTGTGCGCGTAATACAAAGTCGGCCAGTACAATCGCAGCCATGGCTTCTACAATAGGCACTGCGCGTGGTACTACGCAGGGGTCGTGGCGGCCTCTGCCTTTAATGGTGGCCGGGTTGCCTTCCGAATCAATGGTTTGCTGCGCATGCATAATGGTAGCCACCGGTTTAAAAGCCACTTTACAAACCACATCTTCGCCATTCGAAATGCCTCCTTGAATGCCCCCGGAATGGTTGGTGGTAGTAGTAATTTTATCTCCGGGTTCAAAAATATCGTTGTGCTGGCTGCCCCGCATGGCAGCGCCTTCGAACCCACTACCAAATGCTACTCCTTTAACAGCATTAATGCTAAACATGGCGTGGCCCATGGCTGCATGGAGTTTATCAAATAAAGGCTCGCCCAACCCCACGGGCATGTTTGATACTACACAGGTAACCACCCCACCCACCGTATCGCCTTCTTTTTTAACTTTTTCGATTAATGAGATCATTTGTGCAGCCGTGGGGGCATCGGGGCAACGCACAATGTTGCTTTCGGTTGTGTTTAAATCTAATTGCGTATAAGGCACTTTAACCGAAAGGCTGCCTACCTGGTTTACGTACGCTTGTACGTTTATACCCTTAGCGGCTATAATTTGTTTGGCAATGGCACCTGCTGCCACCCAACCGGCTGTAATACGAGCCGAGGAGCGCCCGCCTCCCCGGTGGTCGCGATGGCCATATTTAGCCTGGTAAGTGTAATCGGCATGCGATGGCCTTAGCACCTGTAGGTTATGGTCGTAATCTTTAGAGCGGGCATCGCTATTGGGTATAATAATAGTAATGGGTGCTCCTGTACTTTTTCCTTCGAAAACGCCCGAGATAATTTGGTGGTTCTCCTGCTCGTTTCGAGCCGTAGTGATAGACGATTGCCCCGGCCGCCTGCGCAGCAAATCGGTGGTTAGCAACTGGGAATCTATGGTAAGCCCGGCCGGGCAGCCATCCACCACCACGCCAATATACGGCCCGTGCGACTCGCCAAAGCTGGTAATTTTAAACAGGGTGCCAATGGAATTGCTCATTTAGTTTTGATGATAAGAAGTGCAGATGCCATAATTACCAGCAAAATAACAACATTCATAATAATTCTAAGGATGGGCCAGTCATTTTGATACATTAACTGATTACTTTCTACTTCTATTAAATCATAAAAAGCGCCTAAATCGTTCGAAATAATTGCTTCGTTTTTACGGCTCTCGCCTGAAACGGTTAATACTGCGGTGGCTTTTAAGGTATCGTAGGCTGCGGTGGTTGGGTTAAAATATATCCATTCAAAATAATCGCCCAGTTTATAGGTGCCGGGCTCTTTAGGAATGCCATAATAGTTAAATGTTTTGGTTCCTGAAATTCGACCGGCCGAGCGGTTAATCTGCTGACTGGTATTGGGCGGGTAAATTTCAAGGCTGGGCACCTGTGGAACCTGAGGCGGGGAAATACCTGCAATGTTCCCCTCTCCATAAATGTTAAATCGATAATCAAAACTTTGGCCGGTTTGTAACTCGGTTTTATTAATTTGCTCCCGAAGCTTAAATTTACCTACAGCCACCTGGTTTTTTAACGGGTGCGGGGGCAGTTCTTTCACTTTTATCGAAACAGCTTTGGTGGTAAACTTTTTAAGGGTTTCTTTTCGGTTTTGTCCAAAAAACGAAGGGTTTTTGGCTACTTTATATTTTATCATATCCAGGCTTACCGATGGAAACTCGATGGGTTCGGCATTTAACGGGAAAAAAGCCCCTTGATATACCTTGTATTGGGTATAATTTTTGCCATTAATGGTTACTCGCTGGCCGTTAATTTGTTCGATATTAAAATTTTCTTCCCAGCAATTACCCGGTTTTATCACTTTTAAAATATCGCCTAGTTGTCGGCCCAGGTCGTAAAATTGCAAAGGAGCCCGGTTAGATTCGGCCACATAAAAGGCCAGGGTGGTCGTAAAGCCTTCGCCAACATATACCTCTTTTTTGTTGGTGGTAAGGGCAAAAAAAGCATCTTCTTTTATATCTACAAACTCGGTAGGTGCTGAGCGCCTCCGGCCAAAAAAATCATCAAAAGGGTCGTAATAGTTTTGGTTGTGTTGTTGCTGAACCGGTTCGGAAACGGTAAGGGTAGCTCCTGCCGAGTTTATTTGGGTGCCGTTTACTTCAATACTAAAAGGAGGCAGCGTAAATGTACCCTGTGCCTGGGGCGCATAGCTCATGGTAATGGTGTGTGTAGATGATACCCTGCCGTTAATAATATTGGTTTGGCTGGACGATGATGTGCCCATTTTACGAAAGCCCTTAATATCCGGAAATTTATCGTAGCTGCTTATACTGCCATTTTTTGCTACAATCGAAACAGTGTAGGTTTCGTTTTGGCCCAGCTTAGATTTGCCCAACTTAATACTAATATCCTGAGCCTGTAGCTGCCAGGCACTCATAAGTAAAAAAATAAAAGTTAGCTTCTTCATTATTCCTAAAATTATCATTACAAATATGCAAGACCAAGGGTAAATCAGCCCTACCATTCTTCAAAAAATCTTTGGAAACAGTATAATTTTTATTACCTTTCATTTCCTGAAACAAAAAAGCCATTTAGGCCGTTTTTAGGAAAGATGTTCTTTTTAAATAAAACCAAGTATTTATGTTAGAATATGTAAAAACCATCTTAAAAAAGGTGAGTTTCGATTTAGTGCTTTTCGAGAAAGAGCTGCTAAAGGCCATTGATACACTAATGGCAAAGGAAATTCAAACGCTAAAGCGTTGGTGTTATCGGACGTTTGGTAAAAAGTACCAACCCATTTTAGACCGATGTTTTATACTGGTAACATAATAAAATGTACGTATGAATAGCCCGGTTATTTAGAATAATCGGGCTTTTTTATGCCTCCTAAAAGCAATAATACAACCCCTCATTTTATTGTTCTGCCAAAAATAGATTAGTTTTGGCCTTAATGAAACGGTTTTTATATTTTGGTTTAACCTGTATTGCACTATGTAACGTAGTGGCGACACCACTATTTGCCCAGCCGCAATCTATAGATAATTATGCCCAAGCTGCAAACCAAGTTAAGCATCTTCCCGATTATTTACAACAACCGTTTTATCGCTTACAAAAAGCCGAATCTATGCTTACCGATTCGGCTACCATAGCACAGCTCCAACAAATAGGCTACCTGGCCATTGCACTATCGGGCGTTAAGCCCCTAACCAGCAATAAAGGCAGGGCAGGGTATTGGCTACTGCCTTACCCCATAGCCATAAAATATGGGTTAAAAATTAATTCGGTGGTGGACGAACGCCTGAACTTAAGCAAATCTACCCGGGCTGCCTACAAATACCTACATTACCTGCAATACAAGCTGGCCAACGACAGCCTGGCCGATATTGCCTTTACCGAAAGCTTATTAGCCACGTATAAAAGCCATATTAATGATACGGCCGATGCACAACTAAAAACCATCCAATTGGCTTACATTAAAACCCTGTATAACACCACTCATTTACCGGCACTTGGTCCACAAGTGCCATTGGTACAGGTGCATACTCAACAGCCTGTTTCGTTAAGCCTTATAGCACAACAAGTAAAAATACCCCTCCAAGAGCTCAAACAACTTAATCCACAATGGATTACCGGGGTATATTATCCGGCTTATGACAGCCTGCTACTTCCTTTAACCTATCAAAATGTATTTAACAAACAGGTAAAGCAAATGGAGGCAACCTACCAGCAGGAAAAGTTAAAACAAGTTGCAGCCAACCAAAAACGCATGGAGCAACTTAAAGGCGATATACCTGATTTAACCACCCACAAACCCATTAGGTATAAGGTAAAAT
>JALWRJ010000268.1 GCA_026994125.1 Cyclobacteriaceae bacterium
TGAGCCATCGTGGCAGCAGCAACTACAAGCAGAATTTGAAAAACCTTATTTTGCAAAATTAGTAAATTTTGTAAAGCATGAATATCAACACCAACAGGTGTACCCTCCCGGCAAACTTATTTTTAACGCGTTTAACCATTGTACATTTGCTGAAACCAAGGTAGTAATTATTGGGCAAGACCCCTACCATGGAGCCGGGCAGGCCAATGGTCTTTGTTTTTCAGTTGCCGATGGGGTTAGAAAGCCCCCTTCACTGCAAAATATTTTTAAAGAGGTGGCCTCCGACCTGGGGGTACCTGTACCCGAATCGGGGAATTTAGAGCGATGGGCCCGGCAAGGTGTATTATTGCTTAATGCTACGCTTACGGTACGCTCGCATACGCCCGGTTCGCATCAGCAAAAGGGGTGGGAGGTATTTACTGATGCTGTTATTAAAGCTATTGCTACCCAAAAAAAACAAGTAGTGTTTATGTTATGGGGTGCCTATGCACAAAAAAAAGGAGCTATTATTGATGCTACCAGGCATTTGGTGCTGGCCTCGGCACACCCATCTCCTTTTGCTGCCCACCGTGGTTTTTTTGGGAATAAGCATTTTAGTAAGTGCAATGCTTATTTACAGGAACATGGCAAACAACCCATTGATTGGTAAATTTTGTTTGTTGGTTCCCCTGGTTCCCCTTGTTGGTGTTTTCACCAACAAGTAGTGGAGTGGTAACAAGTAGTACTAACAGATTGTGTTGGTGTTTTCACCAACAAGTAGTGGAGTGGTAACAAGTAGTACTAACAGATTGTGTTGGTGTTTTCACCAACAAGTAGTGGAGTGGTAACAAGTAGTACTAACAGATTGTGTTGGTGTTTACGCCAACAAGTTTTCTTGACATTTATCCAATTTTTTGATAGATTGAATTTATGAAACATCAGCCTGTTCTTTTCTATACTGCAACCATATTAAAATGGCTGCCTTTGTTAGAAAACTCCAAATACAAGCAAATTATTATAGATAGTTTGGCGTACCTGGTAGAGCATAAAAGATGCAAAGTGTATGCCTTTGTAATTATGCCAAATCATATCCATATATTATGGAAAATGCAAGGTGGTCATAAAAAAGAAAATGTACAACGTGACTTTCTCAAGTTTACTAGCCAGATGATTAGGATGGATTTAAAGGCTAACCAAGTTCCAATATTAAAAAAGTTTTATGTGAACGCTAAAGATCGACAATTTCAATTTTGGCAAAGAAATTCTTTATCAATCGAAATGAAAAGTAGAGAAATGATGGAACAAAAACTGGATTATATCCATCATAACCCAGTTCAAGGCAAATGGAGGTTGGTTGATGATTTAATTGAATATAAGTATTCTTCGGTTAGATTTTACGAATTGGACAGGCAGAATGAGTATCCGTTTCTTTCCCATTATATGGAATATTTTGAATGAGAGGTTATTTGTTGGTGAAAACACCAACAAGGCACATGGTAAGCAACCCATTGATTGGTAAATTTTGTTTGTTGGTGAAAACACCAACAAGGGGAAGTATGAAAACACCAACAAAGTGGAAAGTAATAAAAAAGCCGACCCTTTTAAGGTCGGCTTTTTTATTGATGGATGCTATTTGGCTATTTATTTTTTCTCTAAAACAATAGTTGCTGATAAATACTGTACATTTAAATTATCGGGGCTCAAATTGTTAGGGTCTTTATCAATAGGTGCTCCAATAGGCATCAATTCTCCTGTTGCTAAATCATAAAACGCATGTTTCAGCATAGGAAAACGCTCTACTTTACCTGTAATTGTAGTATCGGTAATTTTAATATCTGTAATAGTAATGGTAATCGGAATAGGAGAGAAACTCACCTTAATACTCATATTAAGGGTGGTATTATTGTTTTGCAATTCGTAAGTTCCTAAATCTTCACTTGCATCATTTTCCGATGTACAAACAAAAGCAACTTTTCCATCAGATTTTAAATCTACTTTGTATGTCCAAGTGGTTACATCAGTATTTGTACAAGGAGCTGCTCCACGTAGTACGGCATCTACAAATCCGGTAGTTACCTGGGCTTCTCCTGTAGGTACATCTACATCGCCCTGTAATCCAAGCAGGTATAAACCATCAGAAATAACAAGGTTGGAGGCATCGTTTGAATCATCTACATTTCCATCTACCAAAGTAGCGGATTGCAATGAATACATTCCTGAAATGTCTACTGCAGGTGTTTCATCTTTTTTCTTACACGAGGTTGCAATAAAAGCTATCATTGCAATTCCTAAAAGTAATTGTTTTGTCTTCATAATAGTTGTTTTCATAATTTATTAAAAGCTTAAAAGTACATAATTATCGGTTAAAAATAGGTTTTATTAACTATAAATAAGGTTGGTGTACTAAAAGTAACTGCTTTTTATTTTTATTCCGGTACTGGCAAGGCATTTCCCGGCCAATTATTGGGGTTAACATTAGGTATATTGGCATCGAAAACTTCGTTTATTTTATCTATAAACAAACTGGCTACATAGGCGCTGCCCCGTTGGTTTGGGTGTACACCATCCAGCGAAAAGGCACCAAAAGGAGGTGCAATGCTGGCATCCATGCCGGCTCCGTTAATGGTGGTTCCGGTTTTAGCAAATTCAGCAAATATGGCATTAATATCTAATAAGGCCAGCTTGTTGCCTTTGGCATCCACAATGTTTTTAATGGCTGCATTAAAATCGGCTATGCGGTTGGCTATATCTTCCTGGTTCTTTTTGGTGAGGGTATATTTTTCATCTAAAGGCACTCCCACACCTATTACTGAGGCAGGATTATTCGGGTCGGCCAGGGTACCCAGTACCGAACCGGCCGATAAGGTGATTAAATCAGATGAATTAGTCATTCGCATGCTTGGCAAGCCCGAGCCAGTGAGGTCGGTTAGTTCTTCATCGGTAATAACAGCTCCATTATCACCTTCCTTAAATTCAATGGTTCTAAGGTCGGCTTCATCCTGGGTAATAACTCCTGCCAACACAAATTGCGCAAGCCCGGCATTATAGGCGGTATAAGCTGCATTGGTGGCATCGGCAGTAGCTTGATCCATGGGTATGGCATTCCAGGGTACGGTGGTAAAATGAGGGATATCGTTAATGCTAGGCACATTGGCCACAATACCACTGGCTCCATTAGCCATCATGGCATCAATAGCGGCACTGTACGCAGCGGTAAACATACTTACCGGGGTCATGTCTGTGGTATTGCTGCCGTCACCATCTACTTTTCCTGTAGCTCCGGCCAGGGCATAACCCAGGGCATCGTTGCCACCCAGCCAAAATATAAAAAACGAACCATTGGCGGCTACCGCATCGGCCAGTACATTGCTACTGGCTGGGTTGCTGGCAAATCGCCCGTAATAGGGGTTTAGCATGCCATAGCCGTTTACGCCTGCATCAATTACCCTAATACCAGGTACCCCAAAATTAGTTATTTTACTTCGGTCGCCACTATAATCGGTAATGGCCTGGCCGGGTACAATAGGGCTGGGTACCGGATTGGTCGGGTTTACCAACCGTAGGCGTCCCAAAATGGTTACTCCATCAGGAGCCAACCCAAAATAGCCATCCTTAGCATTAATATCAGGTTGAATAAATTCGCCACCGCCAACGGTTTTCATTTGCTGGGCTACAATATTGGCATAGCTGGCGGCTTGTCCATCATCGTATAATGCGCCATTCATGTAACCGGCTGTTAATGAATTTCCTACTGCAACTACTTTGCTAAAGTCGGCACTGCCCGAAGTGGGGGTTTCTGCTTCCGGAAAAGTATAGGTACAACTGGTAGCTGTGGCTAAAATCCCTGCGAGTAAAAGTATATATAATTTTTTCATGATTATCTTAATTCAATAGTTCATCAAAGGTTAACGATACATAATAAATAGCGCCTAAGGTAGGGCCTCCATAGTTTAGCACATAGCGTGTATTTAGTATGTTCGATCCACCAATTTTTAGGATAGAACGCATACCACTTAGCTTATAACTAAGCTGGGCATCCAGGTTGCCTACGGCTGGTACCTCGCCCCGGCCAAACGATGACTCCCATCTAAAGGCAGTTTGCCAGCGGTAGGCTACATTAAAGCCAAGTTTATCCGTTACTTTTCGGTTGCTGAACGAAACATTTATTTTATGCTCAGGGGTATTGAAATCGTTTAAGAAGTTAGCATCCAGTTCTGAAATTAACTTATTCCAGTTATAATTGGCGCCAAGGGTGTAGCCCCTGCCTAAACTGTAATCGGCACTAATAGCCGCACCTGCACCTACCACTTGTTTATTAAAGTTGGTGTAGGTTTGGAAAGTGTTTTCTTTTCCTTGCTCTGTAATGGGTGTTAACAGCGTTTGTGCATTTCGAATATTCGCTTCTGTTTTGGGGTGGATGCCCCAATAATCGGGGCTTGCAGGATCGGTAGATACCCCTTCAATATCTATAATACCGGCAGCTTTACGCATTTGTACCTGGGTTATAAAATTATTGTAAATGTTGTAGTACCCTACCAAATCGAGCATTAAGCGGTTATCGATAAGCGCTTTGTAGCCTACTTCAAACGAGGAAATTTGCTCGGGTTTTACTTCGGGCACATCGGCTTCGTTGTAAGGTACCAGCAGGCTTAAATACTCGGGGTTTCCTAGTTGCGATCCATCGCCATTAGCTTCGTTGGCAAATTTTTCAACAAAAGCATTTACCGAAGCCATGGTATAGGCATTGGTGAAAATATCGTGTTTATCTCTATAATATTTTAGTCCACCCAGTAACCTGGCCGAAACCACATTGAGGTCGATATGCTGCCCCTGGGTAGTTGGGTTTCTAAAGCCTGTTTGATACGACATTCTGATATTATGATCAGGTGCTACTTTAATTACAGCAGATAGGCGTGGATTTAATTGGCTGTTAAAGTTTTCGTTTTTATCGTAACGAATCGAAGCGGTTAGGCGTAATTTTTCGTTTATGAGCGCTTTAGAACCTTGTACAAACCCTCCATATTCCGAAATGGTAATGGGGTTTTCGGGCGAATCGGGGAAAATAGTTCCGTTCGAACGTAAATCGTACAATTGATAGGTGGCTCCCACCATCAAATCCATAAAGGTAATTTCTTTTCTAAAATTATACTGCCCCTCAAAATGGTAAAGCGCACTGTTGTCTGCAAATTTTGAACCACTGGGAATTACATCGCTGGTTGCTTTATCCAAGGCATCGTTAAATGCCTGGGTTCCGGGTTCCAATCTTCCTAAATCGGCTGCCTGGCGGGCAATTATATGTGATTGTTCTTCATTTTGTGTTAATCTGGCTTGCAGGTAGGCTATTCCGTAGGTACCAAACCACTCGCTGTTATCTTTCCATTGGTCGTTAATGAGCACACCGGTTAAATCTGCAATGTAGGATTGGCCGGAATTTTCCTGGGTGGTATAAGCTCGTAAAAAGAAATCGCTGCCTCGCAGTTCTAATTTATGCGATTGAATATTAAAGTTTTTGAGGCTATAGCGTTGAGCCCCGGTATAAATAGATGTTCCCCCTCCATAATTATAGGTGTACGAAAGCTCAACTTTATCGGTTAGGCGGTAAAATAAGCCACCCCCTATCTCTAAAAATGTTAAGATAGGGG
>JALWRJ010000269.1:0-3203 GCA_026994125.1 Cyclobacteriaceae bacterium
GTACCCCTGATACTACCTCCGGTGGGTAATTCCAGCACGGGGCCGGCTCCCCACATCAAGCCCTCACTTTTGGGTGCATAAAAAGCCGTAAACACAATATCCCCTATTCCATTAGATTGCATACCACTTTCCTGGCTAAAATCAGGAATGGCCATAATGGGCATAATGGTACGTGTAATAATTTTACCTCCGGCAAAGGGTATTACCGGTTGAATGTTTAGCACATTTAAATTGCGATTAAATGGCCCATAATTCATGTTTAAATTGTTTTGAAAGGGAAAACTCATCAAATCTGCCAAAGGATTGGCCGCTTCTTTGGCAAGTTGTTCTTTGGTACTTTGAGCAAACCCTCGGCCTGCCAGCACAATCATTAGTACTATTAAAACGTATTTTGTTTTCATAATTTTGTTTTATTAAAATGCTTCCATTACTCCAAAATAAAGCCCTTGGTTACCATCCGTACCAAAGGCATAATCTAACCTTAGATTAATCTTTTTTTCGGCCGAAACCATAAACCGTAACCCGGCACCGGCACTTGGCAAAAGTTTTTGTTCAAAAGCCTCTTCGGGGTTGTCATTACCCCATACCGATCCGGCACCTCCAAACGCGACCATTCCCCATCGTTTATAAAGTCTCCAGCGGTATTCGGCTTGTAAGGCCACCATATGTTTGCCTTTGTATTTACCGGCATGGTAACCTCTCAAATTATTTCTTATACCATAATTCTGGTAGCCATCAAAGGGCACATCACCTGTAGCAAAACCACCCCCTAAGCCAATCGCCAACACCTGATTGGCAGCCACAGGAACATAATAGGCGGCTTCAAAATCGGTATCGGTATAATTATTATCGCTGCCTAGCCAATCGGCATTTAATTTTGGCCTGATAGTAAACATTAACCCTCGGGTGGGGTAATATACATAGTCTCGGGTATCGTAGGAAATATTTAGGCCTATGCTAGAAACGAAATTGGCTCCAATACCTCTTTTGTTAAAAAAATCTTCTGTAAAATCGTTTTCCTCCTGGGTTCCGTTATTAAATTGGTAGCTGGTATATGTTCCCAGGTATAATAATCCAAAATAAAATTCACCCAGTAATTTCCGGCTATATTCTGCCGTAATAAAATTCCGCTTTTCGGTATAAACCAGCCGAACCTCATTGCCGTCCACATTGTACAAAAAGTTATTATTAATACTTATCGTACCAGTGGCAAAAGTGGATCTATTTTTATCTTGATTCCAAAATAACCTGCTCGATAAAAGCATAAAATAACTTTTATTGGTAGAGTACAGCCCCGTCAGGTTTATGGTTGATGGGGGCGAAACCTTATCGTCTTTATTTACCTTAAAGAAATACATTCCCATAGCACCAAACCCGGTGTTGATAGCCGGACTATTTACAACTAAAGGCACCCCGGTAAGCGTTTTGCTTGATTCATTAAAAAGGCTATCTACATCTATTTGCTGAGCAAAAACATAGGTATCAAAAACGGTAAATAGTATTAAAATATTTACTTTGTTCATGCCCAATAGCTCTTTTTATTGATAGTTTGTATTTAGCAGAGCCACTTCTTCTTTAGCTGCCTTTAAATCAGCCCTAAAATTTTCGTTGGCATGAAGCACCGCCACCGTATAAGCTCCCATCATTCTACCCACTTGCACATCGCTGTACCAGTGCACATTGCACACATTACGGCTAATGCCAAACTGCTTTCCACGCTCCATAATTATATCGGCTTGTTCGGGAAACACCTCGGCCAAAATTAAGGCCCAAGCCCAGCCAATGGCAGCATGCCCCGATGGGTAAGAACCGTCTTTTCGCAACGCCTCTTCTTCGTGCGGAGTACATGTAGGAGCGTTATTTACCATAAATGGGCGTTGGCGCTGATAATGGTTTTTTGCACTATACGTTGAAAGTCCGGCATCGGCTAAGGTTCTACGCATAATCATATATAAATGTGGGGTGTTTTCTTCTGATATGTTTACATCCAAAACAATGTTAAAAGCCTCGGTGGCTTGCGGAAAAGCCAGCACCGCATCGTTGGTGGCCTGTGTTTTTCTGGCCTCATCGTTTGTTGCTATCCAACCGGCAGCTATGGCCGAATCTAAGGCATAGGCGAGTGTTCCTTTGGCCGGAGGCGGTGGCACCAAGGCCAGGCTATTTGGGATTTGCTCTTTGGTGAGGTAGCCTTCCAGAATGCCGGGTCGTAGTTCTTTGATATTTTTATCTAAAGAGGTAACTGCAAGTTTTTTTGTTGAGGGCTGTTGTTGGCAAGCACTAATGGTGAGTAACAGTATCAACCCCCACGCTAATGAGCAACTTTTAACTTTTATGCTATTATTCATCAGTTTATGTTTATTTTTTTAATTGGTCAGATGGAACCTTTGATGATTAATATAATCATTACCTTGTGCCTGTGCATCATAGTTGTACTGCACACCGGTGTGTGTTTAATAATTATATTTTATGTAGGTTTCATCTTATTTAAGTTTTCTTATTTTAAGAAATCAGGATGTTGGTAAGCAGGATTTGGGTAGGTATAAAAACCTTTGCCACTGGCTACCCCCATATGCCCTTTATCAATGTATTGTTCTTTTATAAAATCGGCTCTATCCAGCATGGCTTGGTCGTTCAGTTTTTCACCCCAAAGTTTATCTATATTATACATAGTTTGCATACCTATCATGTCCATTACACCAAAGGGGCCAATTTGCGATTGAAATGAAATCATCCAGGTTTTATCGATGCTTTCAACATCGGATACGCCATTAACGAGCAAATTGCCGGCAGCAGAGAGCCAGGGTACTAATAATGAGTTGAGTACATAACCGTTTTGCTCTTTGCGTATAGGTATAGGCACCATACCAATTTCTTTGGCAAATTCAACTACTCGGTCAAAAATAGCCGGGTCGGTACCGGGGTGCCCCATTACTTCGCCTATATTGGCATCCCAAATACCATTAGCAAAATGGAGGGCGAGAAATTTAGCAGGTCGCCCGGTTACATCGGCATACTCGCTGGGCAAGGTAGTAGATGAATTGCTGGTAAAAATGGTTTTTTCAGGAGCTACTTTGGCTAGTTCGGTGTAAAAGTCTCGTTTTATCTCTACATTTTCAGGTACCGATTCACTTATGAGGTCAGCATCTTTAACGGCTTCAGCCAAATTGGTCGTATAACCTAATCGGGCAAACGTTTTATCTATT
>JALWRJ010000269.1:3213-5610 GCA_026994125.1 Cyclobacteriaceae bacterium
TTATCTATTTCTTCTTGAGCAGCACCACGCGTAGTTAAAAATAAATCGGCAAATTGTTTGTGGAACGTTTTACTGGTTTCGATTCCTTTATCAAACGCATCGTAAACGGTTACATTAAATCCGTGAAAGGCGGTTTGCCAGGCTATTTGGGAGCCTAAGGTGCCTCCGCCTGCAATGGTTACATTTTTAATTTCCATTTGTTCTAATTTTAATTTTTTAAGCAATCTAAAAAGCTTGGTTCAACATTAAATAAAAGGCATAATCGCCATCGCTGGTTCTAACGGCATCCAGCCTCAGGTCGATACCTGTTTTGGGTTGTAAGGCATAGCGAGCACCCAAGCCACCTGAGGAGTACCACCCATCGTCATTGCGCGAATTACCGTCTTGCCCAAACGAACCTCCGGAAAGGTTAGCCACCCCAAAAAAACCAACCATCCTAAACCTGGAATGCCCGATGGTGTAGCGGTATTCAGTTTGCACTCCTGTCATATTTCGGGCTTTGTATTTACCTGCCGGGTAGCCTCTCAGCATGGCTTTGCCCGATAAAGTTGGCAAACCACTATCGGGGGCTTTGTTGGAGGCAAATTGCCCATACGCCTGCCAGGCCCATACATCCTGGTAGCTAAACCCTTTGGCATAATAACGGGCATTAATTACCATGTTATGGTAAGTATCTAAGGTGCCCAGCCACGAAGGGTTAGCAATAAAGCTAAGTACCACCCATGCAGCTTTTGAGGGATAGTACTTGTTTGTGCGGGTATCAAAACTAATGGCCAGTCCTGCCCCACCTGATTTTTCATCTACAACACCATTCTTATCTAAAAAGTCTTGACCGGCCTCGTTATTAGCTCTAAATTTTACTCCTCTATAAAGTAAGGGAACGCCTATGTAGAAATGCTTACGTACCCTATAAAAAACGGCTTCCGAAAAATACACAGAGCTGGAATTATAAGCTACATTACTGGTATCAATCTTAAATTCATTATTTATACCTGCCAAAGAAAAAGTGCTAATGGATAGTATTTTGTTTTGCTTAAACCATGCATTATTATTAACAAAAACGTTGTAACTATTGGTAACCGAATACTGACCTCCCACTTGCAATTGCGATTTGGAGGAGATATCCTGATCTGTTGCATATAAAAACGAAACGGCAGCTCCGGCACCAAAGCCCAATAAGGGAGAACTGGTAAGTAGAGGCACTATTTTAAGGGATTTTTCTGTTCGAGTGCTGTCTTGGCTTAGCGCATTATTAACTATGCTTAAACAAAAAATAAAACTTATTAAAAAAGCTTTTTTCATAGTTACCTATACTTTTTAGTCTGTGGAGGAGCCTTGAAGCCAATTTTTCCCCTTAATACCAAACCGGTAATTAAAGGAGAGCATTCCAGCGGTTCTGCTGCCTAACATTTGCATTTCGGCACGTAATTGCCAACGGTAATTTATTTGCCATTGGGTACCTATTAACATATTCCAGGGTTTGGTTACCTCCTTGGTAAAGTTATAACGGATTACACCTGTTTCCACTCCATTTTTTAAGCTGGTTAGCCCGTTAGAAACTTTGGTATAAATTCCATTATAAAGCGCTTGTTCCAGTGGGGTTAAGTCGGCATACCAATTATCCAGTTCGTTTTGCATATCATCAATTTTACCGGGGGCATTAGGTGCCAGATCAATAGCGTTTATCGAACCATTGGTAAGGCCATTAAAATGGGTGTACATAGCTCCGCCCCAAAAAACGATATTCATATCAGGTTTTTTAGGAAAGTGAATAATTGGCCCGGCTCTTAGTCCGGCTATCCACACTTTTGCGGGGTCATCTAACCTGGGGTTGTAATTATAAGTACGGTTGGCATCTACCGAAACAAACACCGGGCCGATACCTCCGGCAGCCAAAATGCCATAACCCACATAAGTTCCACTAATAGAAGTAGTTACAGGCAATGAAATAGGTTCGGTAATATTTAAGTTGATATCTGCCTTGGCCGTTTTTCCTACAATACCATATACATTTAAAAAAGGGAGCACCCACATATCGAACCGCGCATTATACGTAGATGTTACGGTAGATATTTCGTCAAATTTAACAATGTCATCCAAATCAATCCATTCCGAATCGTTAAACCCAATTTTTAGTTTGCTCAAGGCCAAGTCTTGTCGTCCGGCCAGGGCATTAAACATAATACCCATTGGCAAGGGCAATTTAAAACCAAGTTGGTGCACCTTTTCGCCCATAATGGGCAATATAAACGGATAAGGTTTGCTAAAAAAAGCAGAATCTTTATCTGAAATGGTTGAAGGGGCATTTTGCCCTTGCACATTAACCGCTATGGCTATAAAAAAGAAAAGTAAAAATTTAAAAATTTGGTTTGCCATACGTAGAAATTTATGTTATAC
>JALWRJ010000270.1 GCA_026994125.1 Cyclobacteriaceae bacterium
TTACACTTACATTAGAACTACAAGCAACACCTGGTAAACGTTAAATGCGCATTGGTGTTTTCTGCCAATATGAAGATACGCATTTTTTGAGAAAACAACGGTTTTTTAACAATAACTTCGTACATAAATGGGTGTAAATTCATATTTATTTTTCAAATTTGACAAAAAAAGCAGTCTTAACTTAATTTTTAGTGAAAGAAGCACATTGATTGAATGAATAAAGATACATACGTTGTTATAATGGCTGGAGGGGTTGGTACCCGGTTTTGGCCATTTAGCAGGGCGGCTAAGCCTAAACAATTTTTAGATATTATTGGTTGTGGAAAATCGTTAATACAATTAACCTACGAGCGCTTTCGGCTCCATATAGCTGCCGATAGGATTTATATTGTATCGAACGAGCGCTACCGGGAACTAATACATGAACAGTTGCCCGAAGTGGGCGCAGACCAACTGCTATTAGAGCCTTACCAACGCAATACGGCTCCATGTGTGGCCTATGCCAGCTATAAAATTGCCAGGCAAAACCCTAAGGCTCAAATTATTGTAACCCCATCGGATCATGCCATTTTTAACGATGCTGCTTTTATTGATACCGTTCACCATGCCCTGGCTGTGAGTGCTTCGGGCAATAAACTGGTTACCATTGGCATACAGCCTCATAAACCCGAAACAGGCTACGGCTACATTCAGTTTGTAAACCAGGACAAGGGGCTGGTAAAAAAAGTAAAAACATTTACCGAAAAACCTGCATTGGAACTGGCCCGGCAATTTTTAGAAAGTGGTGAGTTTGTTTGGAATGCCGGCCTATTCGTTTGGCAGGCTTCTTCTATAATTAAAGCCTTTGAAACCTACGAAAAAGATATAGCCTTGTTATTTAGCGATATTAGGGAGGCTTATTTTACACCTAATGAACAGGAAAAAGTGGAAGAGGCATACACACAATCAAAAAATATATCAATAGACTATGCCATTCTTGAAAAGGCCGATAATGTGTGGGTAGTGCTGGGTAATTTTGGGTGGTCCGATTTGGGCGCCTGGGATGCCCTCTACGAGCTCAGAGAAAAAAATGAGGATAAGAATGTAGTGGAGGGTAATGTTATTACCTATGATACCCACCAGTGTATTATTCAAGGAAAACCGGATAAGCTAATAGTTGTGGAAGGGTTAAAAGGCTACCTGGTAGCCGATAATGGTAATGCATTGCTGGTTTGCAAGCGAGGTAACGAACAACAAATGCGAACCATTGTAAAAGATGTAAAACTGCACAAGGGCGATGATTTCTTGTAACCTGTGTGCGGGTTAAAGCTACTCGCAAGCTTGTTGCACTTAGGTTTGTAGTTGATTTTTATGCCTAAGTGTTGTAACTTTAATCTATGAAATCGAATTTGGGCTTTTATACACGCATAACCAGATCCGGTATAGGTATTGCTATTTTAGTATTGTACCTTACCGATGTAATAAATGGCACCCTGGCCATGGTGTTGTTGGGGGTGGCCACTATGTTGCTTATTACGAGTGCTATTAGTTTTTGCCCGGCTGCTGCCATCTGCCCCATTAGGCGGTTACTTTTGTTATTTGGGTTAGAATAGTTGTTTTTATTACACTAAAACCGGTAGCCAATCCCATTTTTAAATTTGTAGGTACTGTTATTAATATTGATTACCGGGGCTCTATCGTAGGCCATGGTAAAATTAGAGGTAAACACCAGCTTGGTTGTAATGTTCAAGTTCAGGTTAACTTCTACCGATACCCTGGGTTGGAAAAAGTTATCGAACCTGGCCTGGTAGTAGCTAATTAGGTTAAAATGAAAATGACTATTTACATCGCCAAAAATAGCCAGGTAACTGCTATTTTTCCATAGTTTATTATGCACTGCTTGCACCTCATTAGACCAATTTTCCCATTCGTGCATAATAGCCGAGCCAAATAACACCCCATAACGATGCTTGTCGTATAGGCGCAGCCTAAAACCTGCTCCCAGTAAACTTCGTTGGTTTAAGCCCCGGATAGCGTTGTATTGAATTTGCCCAAAGATTTCGGTACTAATTTTAGAAGTGCGAAAAAAAACACCTCGAATATGCGTATAACCATCGCTTAGCAGGAGTTCCTTATCGCTGGCTGCAAAGTTTAGCTTCGAAATGGCCATGATACTATGTTTTTTTAACTTATGAATTACATCTATATTGTAGCCCATATTGGCCACACTAACTTCCTGGTTGATATAGGTAAAAAAAACACTTACTTGCCCCAGCCATTTTAGGCTATCGTTTTGTAATACCCCTTTATTAAAATTTAAAATCTGGGCCAGGCTGTTTGTAAACAAACCGGTTGTTAATAATAAGGTTAAAAATAATTGCTTTGCCAACAGTACTTAACTTAATTTTGTAGAAGTAAATAGGAAATCCATAACGGTTTTTCCGCAATAATAATACATAAATTTAGGGTGTATCTACAAGTATTGGTACATAAAAGTAAAAAACAAAATGTACCTTTGTTATCCCACTAAAATTACACCTAATTATGCGATATACACCTCTCTCAAAACAATTTTACACCCAAGCCAGGGCTAATTTAAAAGCAAAGCTGGCTCCTAATTCGTTGGTGGTTTTAAACTCCAACGATATATTGCCTACCAATGCCGATGGCACCATGCCTTTTAGGCAAAATAATGATTTACTGTATTTTACAGGAATAGATCAGGAAGAAACTATTTTGCTATTGATGCCCGACTACCCGGTAGAAAGCCAACGGGAAATTTTATTTGTAAAGGAAACCAGCCCTTTAATAGCTATATGGGAAGGCCATAAATATACCAAACAAGAAGCCCGGGAGCTTTCGGGTATTCAAACTGTTTACTGGGTGTCGGAGTTTGAGAAGGTATTTAATGATTTAATGGTAGAAGCCGAACATGTATATTTAAATAGGAATGAACACACCAGAGCAGTGCTGGATGTTGAAACCAGGGAAGATAGGTTTTCGAAATGGTGTCATACCAAATACCCCGACCATAGCTACAAAAGGCTGGCCCCTATCATGCATCAATTACGTGCGGTTAAGCATAACGAAGAACTGGCTATGTTGCAAAAAGCATGCGATATTACCGAAGCAGGCTTTAGGCGGGTGTTGAAGTTTGTGAAGCCGGGTGTAAACCAGTTTGAAATTGAAGCCGAATTTTTACATGAGTTTGTGCGTAACCGTTCCAAAGGCTTTGCTTACCAACCCATTATTGGCTCGGGCCTCGATACCTGCGTACTGCACTATGTAGATAACGATAAAGTATGCCACGATGGTGAGGTGCTTTTAATGGATGTAGCAGCGGAGTACGGCAATTATAATGCGGATATGACTCGTGTAATACCGGTAAACGGCCGCTTTACCGAACGGCAAAAACAAGTATATAATGCTGTTCTTAGAGTAAAAAATGAAGCCACTGCTATGCTGCGCCCGGGTACCATTATTAACGATTACCACAAGGAAGTAGGCTTGGTAATGGAAAAAGAATTAGTAGCGCTAGGGTTGATATCAAAAACAGATATTAAAAATCAAGATCCGGCCAATCCGGCCTACCGTAAGTATTTTATGCATGGTACCTCGCATTTTTTAGGGTTAGATGTACACGATGTGGGTAATTTTTATGCCCCCATTACCGAGGGTATGGTGTTTACCGTAGAACCGGGTATTTATATTCCCGAAGAAAAAATTGGCGTGCGTATTGAAGATAATATTGTAGTACAAAAAGATACTCCCTTTAATTTAATGCGTAACATCCCTATCGAAGCCGATGAAATAGAAACCCTGATGCATGAAAGCTAAGGGTTTATATGTGTATTTGGGTTTGTGTTTTTTATACAACTGCCAGGCTCAACATACCACAAGCAGGACTGAGGCTAACCCGGAATGGGTAGTAAGCCTTATTGCTCGTTTTCAAAGTGAATCTGACGAGACTAAAAAAGAAATTGTATTATACACGTATAAGGGGAAAGACGTTTACCTGGTTAATAAATGTATGGGGTGTAATGATAACCTAATTACAGTGTACAGCAAATCGAAGGTAAAGTTGTGCGAATTTGGCGGACTTGCTGGTGCTAATACATGCCCTGATTTTGAGTTGGAAGCAAAAAAAATTAAAGTTATTTGGAGCCCTAATTAGGGGGTGCTGAAATCGTCTCAAGTGCCCTTCCTATTTGGCGGGCAAGCTTTAGATACATTAGCAACCGTCATTCCTGCATAGGCAGGAATCTGCCCTTGCCGGTGTTAATAGTTTACCTAAAGTTAGTAATTTAAAATTATAACCACTTGCATTTTGTTTAGCTAATGCCATTCTTACAGATTCCTGCCTATGCAGGAATGACGTACTATTTTTATGTGCAAGGGTATTAATAGTTTTGTTATAAAAAGCTTGCACTTTAATCCTTTAATTTAAAGTTAACAGACTGATACTAAAGAAGTAAAACGTTTTTCAGCAAGCCCTAATTAGGGCTGTTACCAAAAAGAGCCCGCTGTAAGCGGGCTCTTTATATATAGTAAACAATGTAATTGTTTACTTCTTCATAAACTTGGTTTCAAACACTCCACGTTCTGTTTCAACCATTAGTACGTACATACCGGCAGTAAACTTAGCTACATTAATGCTATTTGTAGCTAGTTGAGCATGGTAGTTACGCATTTCGGCACCGTTCATGTTATAAATACGAACAGTTTTAACTTCTTTAAACTCATTAAAATTAAACGATAATTCCGAAACTACCGGGTTAGGGTAAGTAACAAGTCCTAAGGTCCAGAAATCCGGGTTAATGGTTTCCCCATTTGCGTAATTAGCAATGTTTGCAAACCCATTGAGTGCAGTTGCAGAAATAGTTACAGTATAGTCTTCTACTTCGCCATACGAATAAGTGCCACACGATGGTGGAGTGGTATTCCAAGCCATTACCACCCGCATTCGGGTAGAGCCTAAAGTAGCTCCTGCAGGAACGGTAAATGTACCACTCGAAGTTCCTGCATTGCTTGTAGAGCCTGATACTACTTCTTCTCCGGCATCTGCAAAATCGCCATCATTATTGTAATCAATAAATACTTTCCAGTTTTCGGAATAGGTTGAGCCTGGGAAGCCGGGGCTAAAGTTTATAGTATTGGTAGAACCGGTTACCAATGTTGTTGACAGGTTAGTGAAATCACCATACCCTCCATTGGCACCTGTACTGTTGTTAATAGTTCCAAGTTGTACTAAATCTATGTACTCGTAGTTTACCGAGTTGCCACTAGCTGTGCAGTAGTTAACAACCGCAGCTTGCGTAGTTACATTTAAGGCACTACTTGCGGCCGATACATTTCCTTCGGCATCTTTGGCCTTTACAGCAAATGCATACGTTGTAGAGGCAGTTAGTCCGGTTACATTATACGAGGTGCTTGCCGTTGAGCCAATTACAGTTCCATCTTGAAGCACATCGTAACCGGTTACCCCAATATTATCCGTTGAAGCATTCCAGCTAAGGGTTAGGGTGGTTTGTGTAACATTACTGGCAGCTAGCCCTGTAGGAACGCTGGGCGGGGTGGTATCAGGCGCTACGGTAGTTACATTTAAGGCACTGCTGGCTGCCGAT
>JALWRJ010000271.1 GCA_026994125.1 Cyclobacteriaceae bacterium
TTTAAAGGAAATACACCGTGTACTAAGGCCCGGAGGCAAAGCTTTAATTAGCACTCCTAATAGTAAAATGACCTTAAGCCGAAACCCCTGGCATATTCGCGAATATACGGCCGCTGAACTAACGGCCTTATGTAAAAAACATTTCGCTCATGTAGATATGCGTGGCATTGCCGGAAACGAAAAAGTAATGCAGTACTATGCACAAAATAAGGCTTCGGTGCAGCGTATTATGCGGTTCGATATCCTAAACCTGCAACACCGGTTGCCGGCCTCCTGGCTAAAACTACCCTACGAAATTTTAAACAGGCGAAATCGCAAAAAATTACAGGCCAACGATAATAGTCTGGTAGCCTCTATTACCCACGATGACTACTTTTTAAACTCGCAACCCGATACTTGTTTAGATTTGTATGCAATCCTAAAAAAGGAATTGCCTGCTTAATGTAATTATAGCTATCTTAGCAAAGGTAAACCCCTTTGTTATGATGTACTATGGTAAAATGTTGGTGCTGGTATTGGTTTTGCTTGTTCAAAATGTACTGGCACAACCCTCGCACCCAAACCAAAAACTAAAATCGTTAGGTATTACCTTACCCGCCCCGGGTAAGCCGGTGGCCAATTATGTTAAGTATGTTCGAACCGGCAACCTTATTTTTCTATCGGGGCATGGCCCTTGTAATTTAGAGGGTATTCCTAAAGGGCAATTGGGGCGGGAACTTACCATTGCGCAGGGTTATGAAGCAGCCAAACAGGCCGGAATTTGTTTGCTAGCCACCTTAAACGATGCCCTGGAAGGCGACCTCTCGAAGGTAGTGCGCATTGTACGTGTGTTTGGCCTGGTAAGCTCGGCCAATGACTTTTACGACCAACCCAAGGTAATGAACGGCTGCTCCGACTTAATGGTTGAGGTGTTTGGCGAAAAAGGGAAGCATGTACGTGCGGCTGTGGGTGTAAATGTATTGCCCTTTAATATACCTGTTGAAATCGAAATGGTGGTAGAAGTACAGGACTAACATATAAAAGCATGCCTGCCACCTCTAATGCCCAAATTTTAAAAGCTTCTGCCGGCTCAGGCAAAACTTTTGCCTTGGCTAAAACTTTTATTAAGCAACTTATTTTAAGCCCTACCGAGTACCATCAACTCCTGGCGCTTACCTTTACCAACGATGCCAAAAACGAGATGAAATCTCGTATTTTAAAAGAGCTTTCAAGCTTAGCAGCCCAGGAAAGCAGCCCTTTTCTTACGGCCATAACCTCCGATTTTACGGCTGAAAAGATTGCCTTAAACCAAGCCCAAATTTTCCACCGAAGCCAATTAGCACTTACACAAATTTTAAACGATTATTCCCGGTTTAATGTAGTTACACTCGACCATTTTTTTACGCAACTAATTAGGCACTTGGCTCGAGAATTAAAACTAAACCTGGGCTACGAACTTGATTTAGATACTGCTAAGGCCTTAGACGAAGCCACCTATGCTTTGTTTACCCACCCCGATAAACGGGTACGTAAATGGTTGCGCACCTATTTGTTTGCTAAACTGGATGACGACAAAGGCTGGAAAATAGAAGCTAACATTAAATCGTTGGGGACTAAATTATTTGAGGATAGCTTTATTGATATAAAAGAGGTGCTAAGTAAAAATGCCGCTCACCTGGACGATTTTGTTACCCAACTCAAAAAGCAAATCATTACCTACGAACAACAAATGGCCGGCCTGGGGCAACAAGCCTTGCAACTACTAAAAAAGCACAACTTGCAACTTTCTGACTTTAGGAATAATACGGTAAACGTATTTGAACGGCTGGCAAAGCAAACTTTTTCCTTTGAAAGCGATTTTTCAGCTACCTTCCGTAACGGTTCATGGTACGCCCAAAAATGTAATATTATAGATAAAATAGAAGCCTGCGCCAACGATGGGCTTGATGAACTTAGGGAAAAGGTGCTCGAATGGGCAGATAACTATCGTTCAACGTACATTGAAAGTAAAAACCTGCTTAAAAATATTTTTGCCTATGGGGTGCTATCAGTATTGTACGAAAACCTGTGGGATTACCGAAACACGAACAACATTTTGCTTTTATCGGATACGGCTACCATTTTAAATGGGGTTATTTCTTTATCCGATACGCCTTTTATTTACGAAAAAATAGGGGCAAAGTACAAGCACATTTTAATTGATGAGTTTCAGGACACCTCGGCTCATCAATGGCAAAACATATTGCCTTTGCTGGAATTTGCGCTCTTCGAAGGAGGCCGGGTGCTATTGGTAGGCGATGTTAAGCAGTCTATTTACAGGTGGCGTGGAGGCGACCCCTCCTTACTGTTGCAACAGGCTCCAGCCGATTTGGCCGCTCATACACCCGATGTGCAATCGTTGGCCAGCAACTACCGAAGCGGAAAAAACATTGTGCGCTTTAATAATGCTTTTTTTTCAACGGCCAGTTCGCACCTATCCGAATGGGTTTCGCATTTGGAAACTAAGCAAATTGATTTAAATAAAGCCTATGCCGATGTAGTGCAAGAGCCTACCAAAGACTTTGACGGTTATGTAAAACTGAGCTTTTTTGATAATACAGAAGATGTATCCTGGCAGCAACAAAGTTTTAAAGCTACCAAAGAAGCCATTGTTAAAGCCATAAACGATGGCTTTAGACCAGAGGACATAATGGTACTGGTTCGTAAAAACAATCAGGCACGAGAGGTAGCTACCTACCTGCTCAGCGAGCATATACCAACCCTTACCGATGAAGCCTTGCAACTCGAGAAATCGCCTTTGGTGCAGTTTATTATGCTAAGTTTACAAGTTTTGCTTGAACCCATAAATGCTTTGCTTCTTGCCAAACGCGCCTTTTTTGAGGCCTCCTTGCAAGGTAAACCACCCGTACAGGCGTTAGAGCAAGCCACGCCTTTCGATACTCGGGCATACACCGGCCTTGATGCCTACGAAGCCATTGAAAAGCTTATCCGGGAGTTTCAACTGCACAAACAATTCGATCCCTTTTTGCAAGGCATTCAGGATGTATGCTTAGAACAAGCTCAAAAAGGCCATGTATCTATTGCCGCATTTATAAACCAGTGGCAACAATTGCACAGCAACGAAAAACACAAACCCACAATTATTTTGGGTAAAAACAAAGGAGCAGTGCAAGTAAAAACCATTCATAAATCGAAAGGCCTCCAAAGCCCGGTAGTAATTTTGCCTAGCATTGAGGGTAAAATAGTTAGATCACATACCATATTTTGGCCCAGCCCCCTACCCAAGCCATATGCAAAATGGGGCAGTTTACCCTTGGCACTTACCGAAAACCTTATCGAAACCGATTTTGCACCTCAATTTGTAGAAGAACGCTTTGCTACAGTGCTGGAGGAGCTTAATTCGCTTTACGTAGGTTTTACACGTGCCATGGAACGGCTATATATTTTTGTTAGCAATAAAAAAGATAAAAACACCATTCAGAAAATAGTAGGAAACACCCTTGCTCATGCCAGTTTTAGCCTGGGTGGGTTTTTAAAGGATCAAACCTTTGAACTGGGTACTTGTAGTCCGGCTATACCAAAAGAGGATGATGATACCAATGAAAAAGAATTAACGAGTTATCCTACGTCCGACCCTGCTCAAAAATTGGCTCCGGCTTCTAACAGCAATTTTTGGAAACAACTGGATAACCAACCGGCACAACAACTACGTACAGGTAACACGCTACATTATATTATGTCGCAGTTGCATAGTGTTACGCCCGAAACCCTAAACGAACAGCTCCAACAAATCCTTAACAAAATGGTATGGCAAGGCAAACTGCCTGCGCAAGAGCGGCTGCCGTACAAGCAAAAAATTGAAACCCTCTTTATCAGTTTGCCTCAATTGTACCACTGGTTTGCGCCCGGTTTACAAATTATAAACGAGCATAAAATAATAGCTGAAGGTAAGGTACATATTCCTGATAGAGTGGTGCTAAACCAAAATAACGCCATTATTATCGATTTTAAAAAAGAAGTAAAAGCAGAAGAGCACCGCAAGCAAATTACCCTTTATGCCCACTTGTTAACCCAAATGGGTTACCGGGTGCAGCAAAAATACCTGGTGTATATCGATAGCTGCGAAATTGTGGAAGTATGAAGAGTTTTATAGACCATATCATAGCCGATATAAACCCTGAAAACCTGGCCGAATTACGCTCGGTTTGGTATGTTTTTCCTACCCAGCGGGCTTGCCGTTATTTTGAATCGAAGCTGGCCGATAGGTTTAACCAACATACCTTTTGGAGCCCCGAAATTCTAAGTATTCAAGAATTTATTCAGCGCCTCAACCCCCAATGGGTGTTGGCCTCGGAAATACAATTGGTTACCGAGTTATTTACTGCGTACCAGGGCCTTGATTCCCATGTGGTGTTTGATGAGTTTTACAGCTGGGGCAAGGTGTTACTCAAAGATTTTGATGAAGTAGACCGGTACCTGGTAGATGCTAATCTGCTATATAAAAACCTACAAGATATTAAAGAGTTAGAAAAAGTGTTTGGCCCGGATAAAGAAGCACTGCAAGCCATTATTGAGTTTCAGAAAGTAATGGATGTATCGGGGAAGGGTAGCTTGTTTACTAATTTTGATACTACCTGGAAAACCGTTGGCCAAGCCTACCATATACTGCAAAAAAAACTAACGGATAAGCAGTTGGCCTATGAAGGCATGCTGTACCGCCAGGCAGCTAAACGTGTAAAACTAGGGGGCGAACTGCCGTTTAGCCGAGTGGTATTTGCAGGTTTTAATGCCCTTTCGCTGGCCGAAGAAGTAATTTTTGAGCAGCTTTTACATGCAGGTAAAGCACAGGTGTATGTGGATGCCGACCGGTTTTATGTACCCGAACTGGCTAACGATGCTACTACAAACAATTGGGAAGCAGGCCGATTCCTTACAAAGTACCACCACCGTTGGAAAGGGCTGCCCGTAACCTGGGTTGATGCCAATGGATTTGAACAAGCTAAAACCATTGAAGCCATTGGGGTGCCTTTAAAAGTAGCACAAGCAAAAGTAGCCGCCCAACTGGTAGCAAACACCAGTAACTACCCGCCTCGCCAAACAGCCATAGTGCTGGCCGATGAATGGCTGTTAAACCCGGTGTTGCATGCCTTACCTGTGGGCGAACACCCCATAAATATAACTATGGGCAGGCCGATGGCCGGCCTGGCATTGGGCGAGCTAGTAGTACATTTTGTGGCCTACCAGACTCGCATTAAGAATGCGGCTGTACCCGAAGCTACCATAGCTGTAGAAGCATTGCAAACCTTGCTAAACAACAGGTTGGCTACCGATAGCCAGGCGCTACTATATTGGGCACAAACTACTAAACACAGTCATGTTAGCTGGCAATGGCTTCAAAATTTTGACCAAATTACCGACTGGGAAACACAGCTTTTGATGCCCGAACCCGATGGGTTGAAACTGCTGGACAGGTTAATGAAATTAGTGGAGAACTTGTTTAGCAACCAAAAGATTCCAGACGAAGCAGCAGCCCTTACCCACCAATTGCTGGCCGAACTAAAAGCCCATTTGCAACTGGTGGGCAA
>JALWRJ010000272.1 GCA_026994125.1 Cyclobacteriaceae bacterium
GAGATCTTCTAGCGTTTTATTCTCAAAAAAGTTCAAGTCTTTTATTTTTTGATAAATTACTTCTACAGTATTTAAATCTTCATCAATTAACTTTTCAGCTATAAAAATGTTAGCAACGGGGTACTTATTTAAAATATTTGTTAACCCTATGGCCACAGTAACTTTAATTTGATCCTGAATTTCAAAATCACTTATCTCCATTTGAGAAGTATTTTCTTTAATATTCAAATCAACATTTCTAGTAGCATTTAATTTATTTAAATTACAGCTTGAACTTAGTATAAGAAGAGCTGTGCCCGCAAGTATATTTTTCATTGTTAAATTGGTTTTAACTATACTTTAATTTAAGTGTTTATACCCTGCCGAAAAGCCGGCAATTGTTCACTTAACTTTATTTACTACCCACCTTATTATAGCTACTCAATTAAAAAGGGTTTGTACTAAACTCAACCCAATGAAGCAATCAAATTTTAATCGGCAAGAACTAAACACAGGGACAATAATATAAAAAAAAAAAATTACAGCACAAATATTTTTATTGTAATATAATAAACACCCAAACCTTTAAAACCCATCATCATCTTCATCATCCCCAAATCCATCATCTTCATCTTCAGGTAAATCATCACCGGTGTTGTCGGGGTCTTCGCCTATGGCTGTAGGGTCGCTAAGTTTATAAGGTTCGTCAATATCAAAATAGATGGCTCTAAAGGTATTTATAAAGTCGAGGGTTTCGGGTAAATCGGCCGGACCAAATTGAAAATCGCCAATTTTAGCTTTACCCATATTACTTTTGGCTGCCACATAAGTATTAAATTCTTCGTTGCTGGAGTACATAAGCAGTTTGTCTTCTTCCATGCTAAAATAGTACCACGAATCGGGTGAGGCTTTTATAAACAAGTTAAGGGTTTCGCCTGCTTCAGTTTTCCTGAGTTCAAAATAACCTTCAAACTCTGCATTTAGGTCGGTTCTAAACACATTAGATAGCCCCACAAAGCCATTGTTATAAAATGCTTTTTGCTCTTCGCTCCATTTAAAATGCAGGTTCGAAAACACCATGGGCCGCACCAGGTTGGGCGACATGCTAAACAGCGGCACATACTCAAGCGAAGATTTTTCTTCGTAGGCTTTGGTGGCCCGGTTGCCTATAATTTCGGCCATAAGGTAAAGTAGTTCGGTGCGGTCTTTAATAGCTTCAGGGGCGCCAATTTCTTCAATCACATTTTTAAAATCATCGCCCATCATATCAAACAGGGCGGCCGGTACCTTAAAATTAAGGGTCATAAAACTATTAAATTCAAGTTCGTTGGTGGCCATATTGCCCAGGCCAATGGCCGAGGCTTTAATAGCACGTGTTTTGCTATTGTCAATAAAACGTACCGGGCCTTCAAATCGAATATTGCGGGTAATTTCATCGTAGGCAAACACCTTACCCGAGTAGGACAAGCCTAAATCTTTGTCTCTGTTAATAATAACAAACTCATTACTATCGGCTTTAAAACTTAAAAACCCTGAGGGTTTAAAAAAATCTTCGTCTTGTTCATCTTCCTTATCATAGCAAAAAGTACTGTAAAGGCTAAAATCCTGGTATTTAAAATGCAGCCCGGCCGAAAGCAGCTTACCTTGCGAGGTTAAGCTTTCATCAAATTTAAACACCACCTGTTCTTGTTCGGCACTGCTGGAGTATTTAATCCAGGTATCGTAATCGGGTATGCTTTTTAAATCGAGTTTTACAAATCCATCGAGCTCAAGTGCCGGTTTGTGGGCCAGCATTTTTACATTGCCCCGGTAGTACATACCCGGTGAAATAAGCAGGTTGTCGGCCTCATCAATGCTACCGGTAGCCACGGTATGTTTGGCGGTTTTGCCTTTACGGCCTTCGGCAAACTCTTCCAGGTGAAAATCGCTTAACTGAATGGCAAAGGTGTCTTCTTCGGAGTTGATAAAACGGTAGGTACCACTGCCCTCGAACTCGTTTCGAGAAATAACGGTAACCGTGGCATCGTACACTTCGTGGAATTCGTTCAGGGTATCCAGCACAATGCTGGTGTTTTGCAGCGTTCCAATGCGGGCATCCTCCAGTATTAGTACTTCTCCGTTTTCGGGAGTTATTTTGGCATCCGCAACAATGATGTAGGGTATTCCACTTACTTTTAATTCTAACGATTGCATATCGTATTCGGCCTGTGTTGCATTAAATACGAGCGAATCTAAATCAGCCCGGGTAGTGTAAAAATAGGAGTCTTCGATAGGCACATTTTCGGGTTTAGACATGTACACTTTTTGGTTTTCCAAATCCCATACCGCTCGGGTAATGGATGTATTAAATTGGGCATAGGGAAATTCAATGGCGGCATCGCCTGCAATTTCGGGGTTTATTTCGGCTTTTTTGGTGGGTAAATCGAAACTTACCCGTACATTATCGCCAAACAGAGCCGGTTTTTCGGGGTTGCTGGAGTTTATCTTAAACCGGGCATGCCGTGCTTTATAGCTTTCGCCTCCTAAGGTGTAATTGGCCGAATATGTTTCGGAGTTATGGGTATGCAAAATACCACTTCCTTTCACTCCTTTATTGGTTACAATTAACGAACCATCCAGGGTACCATCGCCATTATACAATTGAAAAGGATCGCCAATATTGCGAATGTACATACTATCTTTTTTGGGCAGCCATTGCATGTGGTAGGTGTCGGCCGATGCTTGCGGAAACACTACTCCATTAAACTCTTCGTTGCGCATTTCGTAATGGTTACCGCTACCGGCTACTGAATCGGGGTAAAAAATAAATTCGTCCGTTTCGAGTACGGTGGTTAAAAACTCCAACTTACCATTACCCACCAAGCCTCGTTTATCTAAACTTAACCGATTGTACAGCCGCCCGTTACCTCCAAAAAGTTGGTAACCTTCGGGGGGAATACTGTGCTCAAACCCGAGCGAGTAATCGGGCATGATATGCAATTTTTCAGCAAAATCGGGAAACCATCCATTAGAATGAAAGGTGCCTTTAAACTGGATGGCCGAGGGGTCGCTATCGCTAAGGCTGTCTAAATCGAACGGAGGCAGCTTAAAATACATAGATTTATCATAGGCTCCTCCTAAAATTTCGGGTCGGTCGAAATATACCACCGAGCCGGTTCCGCCCCCTTTAAATTTAGGGTAATTGGGTATAATTTCTTTGCCCGATTTATTATTAGGTTTGCTAATGTAGAGTACACCCGAGGTGCCACTAAACGAAGACATGCTGTTTTTGGATTTTTGAGCATTGGCTACACTTGGCTGGCCGGTTACATCAAAAGCGTTACTATCGGCCGGGGGCAACGTGGCTGAGGAGTCAATTTTAACTTCCAATCCGTCTTGAGGCACACCTGCAATGGCGTTATCTACTTTTTTGCGCTCCCCTCCCCGGCTGTTTTCTTCCAATACATAAAATTGAATAGAGTCGATTTGATTCATTTCAACCAAAAAGCTATCATACCTAAATATAAAATCGTGGCCGATGTAATCGAAATTGCCTGCGGCCAGTTTTCCGTTAAATTTAATGTCCTTGTTGGGCATTAGGGTAATACGGCTGCTATCGGGGTTTACCGACACATCCAGCACTTCGGATAAATAAAATTTTTCTACACCTTTAAACTGAAATTCCTGGTTACTAAGGGTAATAATACCATTCACTCCGTGGTCGGTTGTAGAATACAGTAAAATATTATCGTAATCGGAGGTGCCTTTTTGTGCGCGGTATTTATGTTTTGCCTTTTCGGTTAGCCACACTTCGCCCGAAAGGGGGGCGTAATTAATATAGCCTCTGCGCATTAAATCGAGCATGGCACCTCGCAACACGGCTGCATTTATATGGCGGGCTTGTGCCAGGTCGTCCGAATAGAAACGGTCTGTACCTTGCTTTTCGGCATATACAAGTACCAATTTTAGCGGGTTAAAATCGTATAAACCGGCAACATCGTTAAATACATTTCGGTCGTAATACTCGTTAGATTGGATAAGCAGGGGTACTTCGTTGCGGGCCGAAAGCGTGGCTACAAAAATGCTATCGCTGGGCAAGTGCCACTTTATAATGTCGGCTGTAAAATTTACATCGTAAAGGCTGGCTACGTAAGGGGTGTTTCTAAAATCGCCTTTATCGCGTGTTATAACTAATTGCTGACTGTTAAGGTTGTAACTTAGTTGAACGGCCGGGTGGTATATAGAATCGTATTTATCGTAAATAACAATGGAGGCCAACTTGGCGCTTACGGTGGAATCTTCGAACACAAAACGGAACGATTTGGCTTTAAACTTAGTGCCACCAGCATCCTGGATTTTAATTTCAGAAAGGCCTTTAAATTTACCCTCGCTAATTATTTTTTTTCCGGCCAGAGAAAACCCACCCCGGTAAAAAAACTCGGAGCCACCCAGGTGCTTAACATCAACGGTATTGCTGAGCGATTTAAAACGTGGGTAATCGAGTTGGCCTTTATGTTTGCGTTCGATGGGTTTGTACTCAAAAACGCCCGGTATGGGTTCGGTTAGCATTGGAATATAGGTAAGCTTTGCTCCTTTAGCACTAAAAAGTGTTTGAGTTACATCAAATTCAAATCCACCAAAATCTACAAATACCGAATCGGGCGAAAGCCCTGCCGAAGTCCAATCGAAATGCCCCTTTTCGCCCACAAACACATTGTCCATAAGCAGCATAGCTCCTTTGCTTTGGGTAACTTTGCTGGTGTCGAACGGAGTGGTTATTTGCAAATTAACTCTATCAAATACAATGGCCGGGCCCAGTACTGGTCGGGTTATCACCTGCTCTTCGGGCAGCTCGGGCAAGGGAGCCTCTTCGTAATCGGTACTGTCATCTTCCCAGTTAGTGCCCCACTCATCATCCTCATAGTTTTCTTCTTCGTTCCAGTCTTCAAAATCATCTTCCTGGGGTTCATGTTCTACCTCTTCTTCTGGTGGAGGCAGTTCTTCAACCCCGTATTCAAATACATAACTGCGGTTATCGGCCAGTAATTGATAGCCTTTGGTCGCATAAAGTGCGCCTTGTTCAAAAAACAGTTTCGATTTTTTATAAAATTCCAGGCTTTTGGTTACGGGGTAGTTGTCGAGCACTTTTTGCGATACCAGCAGGTAGCTGGTCAGCACTTTGGCGGGGGCGTGCTCATCGTTAATTGCTGCCGCTAATGCCCCAAAATAAGCTACCAAATGAGGTTTGGTGTTGGCTCCGGCATCTTTAAACTGCTTGGTTTGTTTGGTTATTTTAGCTTGAATTTCGGGAGTAAAATCGTGCCAGGCCACTGCAAACGATTGGCCAATGGCTGTAGCTTCTTCGTTGTTTGTTTGACTAAGAAGGGTGCGTACTTCATCACCAAAAACGCCTAGTTTATAGGTTAGTTCGAACTCCTGGCCAAAGGCCTGTAAGTTGGCACTAACTAGTATTACTATGGAAAGTATGTTTTTCATTCAATGTAAACACGAAATTAAGGAAGATTTGGTATGCAACAGCTACATTTTGGCAAGAATTATGCAAAAGCATGTTTTATGAGTTGGAATGTTTTGTCTCT
>JALWRJ010000273.1 GCA_026994125.1 Cyclobacteriaceae bacterium
TTGATTTTAAATACTACAGGTTTTGTCCAAAGCAATCAATTAGGAATTGGGCATACCATAAAGCCAACCAAACGCATGAACAAATTTTTAACGTTTACCTTCATTGTATTTTTATTTACCTTAACCCTAACCGGCCGGGCTGCCCGCCTTCAGCAAAATTCTGTAGCCACCGACACCCTTACCCGGCCAGCTTCTATGGCGGTAGTAGCAGCTGATAAAAATACCACAACTCCCCACGAAGAAAAAATAAATGAAAAACTGCTAAGCGAAGACTCTAACTTGGCTGTTTCCATTCCGCGGGGGTTACTGGGGATGGCAGCATTAATCTTAATTGCCTATGCATTTAGCTCCAACCGTAAGGCCATTTCGTGGCATGTTGTTGCGGTAGGTTTAGGAGCACAACTGCTGTTGGCTTTTAGTATTTTAAACCTACCCTGGGTACGTATAACTTTTGAGTTTTTCGGTAAAATATTTGTTAAGGTGCTTGATTTTACACGCGATGGAAGTGTTTTTCTTTTTGGCGACATGCTCAATATCGACTCTTTTGGATTTATATTTGCCCTGCAGATTTTGCCAACCATTATCTTTTTTTCCGCTTTAACCAGTGTGTTGTTTTACCTTGGTATCATTCAAAAGGTGGTGTATGTAATGGCCTGGATGCTTACCAAAGCACTTAAAATATCGGGAGCTGAATCGCTTTCGGTGGCAGGTAATATTTTTTTAGGACAAACCGAAGCGCCCTTGCTTATTAAGGCATATTTGGAAAAAATGAATAAGTCGGAAATACTGCTGGTGATGACCGGGGGCATGGCTACTGTGGCCGGAGGCGTATTGGCGGCATACATTGGTTTTTTAGGAGGTGACGACCCCGTTCAAAGGCTGTTGTTTGCCAAACACTTGCTGGCCGCTTCAATTATGGCTGCTCCGGGTGCCATTGTTATTTCTAAAATTATTGTTCCTCAAACCGAAAAAATTGATTCTAATATAACCATTAGCAAACAAAATGTGGGAAGCAATTTTTTAGATGCCATGAGCAATGGTACTACCGAAGGACTAAAACTGGCCCTAAATGTAGGAGCTATGCTTATGGTATTTTTTGCCTTTATTGCCATGTTTGATTACATTTTTGTAAAACTGGGTGATGTTACCGGCCTGAACCATGCCATAGATGCCTTTACCAATGGGCAATACCACCACCTGTCGCTTAGGTTTATCCTGGGTTATACCTTTGCGCCTTTAATGTGGATTATTGGGGTTACCTCGCAAGATATAACCCTGGTAGGGCAATTGCTGGGCGAAAAACTTATAGCCAGTGAATTTGTAGGCTACGAAAGCTTGGCTACAATGAAAGCAGCTGGCAGTTTTGCCTCCACCAAATCCATTATAATGGCCACCTATATGCTTTGTGGCTTTGCCAACTTTGCTTCCATTGGTATTCAAATTGGCGGTATTGGCGGTTTAGCTCCGGGCAAACGGGTGTTGCTTTCTAAGTACGGACTTAAAGCTCTGTTGGCCGGCACGCTGGCCTCGCTAATGTCGGCCACTATTGTGGGTATGATGATGGGGTAATGAAATGGGAAATGGGAAATGGGAAATGTGAGATATGAAATATGAAATGTGAAATGTGAAATACGAAACGTGAAATGAGAGGTTTGGTATTAGGTGTTACATCTTACGTCTTACATCTTACGTCTTACGTCTTACATCTTTCGTCTTACATCTTACATCTTTTGTCTTTCGCCTTACATCTAAAAACTAAACCTATCCAAAAACTCAGCCAGCTCACTTTTAAGCGCAGGCACTTGGGGTAAACTTAAATATTTCGCCAATTTCAGGTCTAACTCTAACTCAAAATTGCGAAGCTCCATATGCTGATCCACAAATATAAACTCAAGTTCAGGCACTAATTGTTTAAAAACATCCACTAAATCGAGAATGGTGGTGTTGCGTTGTGCCAGGTTATAGGTGCCAGAAGGCAGGTTGCTTTGAGGCAGTTGTACTAATACCTTAGCTAATGCATTAATATGCACAAAAGCCCTGGATTGCTTTCCATTACCTTGGATGCTAATTTTTTTTAAGAAGTTAGCCTCAAAGGCAAACCGGTTAATAACGGCATCAAACCGCATGGACGGGCTAAACCCATATACATTGCCCGAACGGATAATAAAAGCACGTCCTTGCGCAACCAATCGTTGTACGTGCTGTTCACCCCGCCACTTAGAAACTCCATAAAACGTTTTAGGATTGGGTGGGGTGTTTTCGTTAGCCGCCACCTGCGAAGCCCCATATACACTGGTGCTGCTCAGGTAAATTAATTGGGCAACCTCCGAATCCTCGATAGCAGCAACTACATCGGCCGTACCCCAATGGTTTACCTGCTCGTACATATGAGGATCGAGGTTAGCAAAAGGCGTAGTAACTCGTGCAGCCAAATGATATACTACATCCATACCGGCAACAGCTTTTTTTAAGCTTCGGGCATCCAATATATCGCCCTGTACAAGTTCCAGGTTGCTATGTTTAAACTTGCCGGTTAAAAACAAATTATAATTACCCCGGCTTAGGTTATCATATATTCTAATCTTGCTTATTTTAGTACCTGGCCGGTTCAGCTCTTCAACCAACCCGGCTCCCACATAGCCGGCTCCTCCAATAATTAATACGTTCATTATAACACTTTCAATTCTATACGATTTACAAAATATTTTTGCTCGAAAAACCCGCAGCACTCAACCTTAAAAGTAAAAAGCCTAAGAGCGAAATTAATACACACAAAGGGGTAAAAAACACACTATCCCAAAAGGCAAACTCGGTAGTATTAACCACTTTAAAAAAGCCCACATACTTAAAATCGCCCACTGCTCGCAGTAAAAAAACTAAAGGCACAATCCCGTAGCTTATGGCTTTTATTCGAGTTAAAACACCCCACTTAAACTCTTTTGAAACTGCTCCGTATAGCCCCGCCACCAAAAGTAAACTCAAGCCCACCCCAAGAGTTATCAGGGTTCCGGGGTTTAGCATTTTAGTTCCACTTAGGTTGGTAGGAATAACTGCATGCAAGCCCCATTGGCCTCCGCAAGCCCAATAAAAGTGAATTACTGCCAAAGCAGTAAAAGTAAAAGCCAGCACGAACGATATAATTTTTGTTAAGTGCAGCATATCTTAGCTGGAAATCAAGTCGGTGTGCAATCCACATTCGGTTTTAGCAAGCCCATACCAACGCGCTTCTCTTTCTTGCATGTCAGCATCCATTTTACGAGTGCAAGGTTCGCACCCAATGCTCATATACCCTTGTACATCAAGCGGATGCTTGGGCAAATTATATTCTTTTTGATAGGCATAAATTTGTTTGCTACTCCAATCTAGCATGGGGTGTAAACGCATAGAGTTGTGCGGAGCCTCTTGGGTTTCCTTCATTTTACTACGCGATGCACTTTGGTCGGCTCGTACTCCGTTAATCCATACATCATAAGTGCGCAAGAGTTCATCCAACGGAGCTGTTTTGTTTAAATAACAGCAGTAATCGGGGTTAGAGGTAAACAAAAACCTACCTTGTGCATCTAATTGCATAGCTTTAGGTACGGTGGAGCGGGTATCAATTAAATGAGTCAACCCAAAATCCCTCATTATTTTATCTCTAAACGAAATAGTATCAGGAAAATGGTACCCGGTATTTATAAACACTACCGGGATGTCCCGGTCAATACGGCTGAGCATATGCAGCAATACCAGGCTGTGCGACTGGAACGAAGAAGTGGTAAAATAGCGCTGCCCTTGTTGTGCGTAGGCTTGGAGCGTGCGTTGTAAATGTTCAAATGTCATGGCTATGGTTAGGTAAAAAACAAAGCAAAACTAGGCAGCAATTACGGTAATAACCTTGAGATTTATCATTCTTTTTTAGGAGATACCTCTAGGGTATGGCTAACTAGCTAATGTTTTCTTAGCTTTGCCCCAAAAAGCAGCAAACAATGTACAAACGGATTAACGGATTGCAACATGTAGGTGTTGGCGTACCCAACCATGCCGAATCGTGGAAATGGTATCGTAAATTTTTTGGAATGGATATAGCCCTTTTTAATGGAGAAGCCGAAGCCCCACTCATGCAGATTTATACCAAAGGCGAAATTATTAACAAGCGGGCAGCCATGATTTTAAACCTGCAAGGTGGACTGGCCATGGAGGTGGTTTGCCCTGTTTCGTTTACGGCAACACACGCCCCTACACCTTTTGAACTGGGCGACCTGGGCATTTTTATTACCCAAATTAAAACACCTAATGTGGCCAAAGCGTATAAATGGTTTAAAGACCAAGGAGCCGATGTACAAGGAAAGCTGCAAAAACTACCGTATGGAGGCGATACCTTTTATGTAAAAGACCCCAACGGGCTATTGTTTCAACTGATTGAAGGAAGAAGCTGGTACACCAAAATAAGGCATACAACCGGTGGCCCGGTGGGCAGCACTATCGGGGTTTCAGATATAGATAAATCCTTAACTTTATATGCTGATTTGCTGGGCTACGACAAAGTACTTTTTGATGAAACCGGTGTATTTGAAGATTGGAAAAATGCGGTGTCCGGGGGTACCAAAACCTTTAGGCGCGTACGGTTGGCTCAAAGCAACAAGCCTGGTGGTGGCTTTGCCAAAGTAATGGCCGACACCTACATTGAACTAGTGCAGGCTATGGACTACACCCCAAAAAAAATATACGAAAACAGGCTTTGGGGCGATATTGGTTTTGTACATCTGGGCTTTGATGTACGGGGAATGAAAGCCTTGGGTAAAGACCTGTCTGAAAAGGGTTTTGGTTTTACTTGCGATACCGAAGACACCCTGGATATGGGAGGCACCACCCGCGTACACTGCACCTATATTGAAGACCCCGATGGCACTTTAATTGAATTGATTGAGGTATATAAAATACCTATTATCGAAAAACTAGGCATCTTTTTAAATGTTGAAAAGCGCAACCCCCTAAAACCCCTGCCCGACTTTATGCTTAAGGCATTGAGGTTTGGTAGGATTAAGGATTGATGATATCTACGCAAAGAATTAAAGACTCAAAGAATAAATTGGTTACTGTATTACAGGTTCCAAGCAGCTACTTTCGTGTTCTTCACATATCATTTTTTCACATTTATTTTTTCACATTTCTTCTTTTAAGTGGCTGTGGCCCAGCAACAACCAACGAAACCTTTCAAAAGCTCTCACCCAAAGATCAAATCAAATACCAAAAATACATTATTCAGGGGAGAGAATTATACTTGGCCAACTGCGCATCGTGCCATCAAAAAGATGGACAGGGGGTAAAAAAACTAATCCCTCCACTAGCCGGTTCCGACTTCCTGAAATTTAATCAGCAAAAATCCATGGAACTCATCCGCCACGGAGCTACCGAGCCCATTACGGTGTTAAGGCAAACCTACCCGCCCACCATGCCCGGTCACCCCCACCTAAGCCACCTCGAAATGGCTGAACTAATGACCTACATTAACAATAGTTGGGGCAATGAGTTTGGGTTTGTGGATGGGAAAAAATTAAATCCCAACCA